>NZ_DATMTE010000656.1:0-11062 GCF_035564935.1 Chitinophaga sp.
CTTCGCCGGAACCACCGCCTGATGGCGTAAATCCGTATATTTACAGCCGGAAGATCCAAAAAATATTTTATGGAAGAGGCGGACAAACTAAAACGTATTGTTGAGGCGAGAATGAAGCTCAAATCCCGTTTTGAGGAGAAGATGCAGCTTACCCCATCGGTGGCTGACAATAAACCGCAGGGCAGCGGTAACCCTAACCGGCACGGTATGCCGGTAATACCAACAGGGCAAACTGTCACGCATAAATGGCCGGTACTGGACCTGGGTATACAACCGGACATTGAAAAGGAGGAATGGCAACTGATCCTGGACGGCGCCGTGGAACACCCGGTTACGCTCGGCTGGGCCGACTTTCTCGCATTGCCTCAAACAGCAGATACCTCTGATTTTCATTGCGTAACCACCTGGTCAAAGCTCAATATGAACTGGGTAGGCGTACGGTTGCTGGACCTCGCCGCACTGGTGCAGCCAAAGGACACGGCCACGCATATACTCTGTTACGGTTACGACGATTATACCACCAACGTAGCGCTGGAAGAGGCGCTGAAACCCGATGTACTGCTGGTACATACATA
The DNA here is from genome assembly GCF_035564935.1 of Chitinophaga sp. Classification (GTDB taxonomy): domain Bacteria; phylum Bacteroidota; class Bacteroidia; order Chitinophagales; family Chitinophagaceae; genus Chitinophaga. The sequence continues at coordinate 576 of NZ_DATMTE010000656.1, forward strand.
CGAGGGAGCGCCTTTGCCCAAAGAACACGGCGGCCCGGTAAGAATGATCACTCCTGAATTATACGCCTGGAAAGGCGCCAAATGGATACACCGTATACAATTCCTCACCGCCAACCGGCCGGGCTTCTGGGAAGAAAGAGGCTATTCAAATACCGCCTATCCCTGGAGGAACGACCGGTACAGCTAATTTTTTATAAACTTCACCAGCGATGACACTAATTTGTCCGCCAGCGGTAATGGGGTTGTTTCCCCCTGTGGAGCTGCTGCAGCGGCTTTTAAGGTATGCGTCATTCCCGTGATCATCAGCAATTGGGCGCCGGGTTTGCAGTTATGCAATATATCCGCCTGCACCGGTGGCACCTGGGTATCGCTGGTACCGCCAACAACCAGGAAAGGCATTTTTACAGCAGGCAGCAATGTACAGGGATCGTAGTGAAAAGTACTTTTCCAGAAGGCATACAGTGAAGGGTTAAAAATAGTACTGAGCGCCGCCGGCACCTGTTGGGGGTCTCTTCCCTCCCGCAACTCATTTAATGTAACCGTTACCGCATCATACAGTGAATCCGCCAGCATTGGCTTTAACTGCGCCAGTAATACTTTATCCATACATTCGCCGGGGCCAGATAAGGAAACCAGGCGGTTGAAATTCCGCCGGCCGGCCGCCATAAGACCAATTAAAGCACCTTCACTGTGCCCCATCACCTCTACACTTTTAAACTGTGCTGTATTTTTCTGCAGGTGATCAATCCAGGCAATGGCATCATCCGTATAGTCGTCCAGGGATGTGGCGCTGCTGCTTTTTTTGAAGCCGGTGCTCTGCCCTATGCCGCGTTTATCGTAGCGCAGGGACGCAATGCCGTTATCGGCCAGTGCCGCTGCCAGCTGCTGATAGGAGTTACCGTTCGCCACCGGTAATAAGGGGTTATTGCCGTTATGATCTGTAGGACCGGAGCCAGCAATGATCAGCACCACCGGCCAGGGCTGCGGGGATGCCGGTTTGGCCAGTACGCCATAGAGGATGCCGCCGTCTGTGGTAACCACGGTATCTTTTTCTTCAAAAGCCAACAATGCGGTAGCTTTGGGCTTATTGCCCGCAATAAAAAAACCGGCAATGTGGCGGGTATTGTCGAACACCACACGAAATGTAATGATGGCTTTGGCAAACCTGTTATCTGCCAGTATCATATCATATGCCCCTTCCTTTAATGCTTTTGTGGAGATAACGGCTTCCCAGTTCCCATAAGATTGTTCAAGCTGTTGCCAGATGCCTTTCAACATGTCCGCGCTTACCTTTTCTTTCATATTGGCATCCATATTTTCCCTCGCACCTTCCCAGTTCTCTTTACCCAGCTGTTCAAAAAAATGCGTAGCTAACTGCCCGTTTTGTTGCGCTATGGCAGAAAAAAACAGGATACACAGGAGTGATAACAGGTAATATTTTTTCATAGATCCGAAGTTTGCTGAATTATTTTTTGTAGATGTAATAAAAATAGCCGCACGTAACAGCCGTGGATATAAGGACCAGCAGCAGCAGGATCTCTTTCAACCATTTACTTTCCTTCATACCTGGCTGTTTTAGGTTTTATCACCGGTAACTTATCTGCCGTGAACTGCAGCACCCATTTCAACAGTTCATCCACTACCGTGGTATTGAGTGGGCTTCGAGAAACTAAAATGCTCCGCTATCTGACCTGCAGTCAGATCTTCCTTTTAAGCAGTTCCAGGATATCCCTGCAGGTTTTATCATTGAGCGCCTTGAATACGTTATTCATGGGAATACATTTAGACAACTGTTTAAATATCAAAGTAACCCAATCAGGTGAAACGCGCAAAATAAATGTTGAGGATTGCCTTCGGCGATGCGGAGTTTGTCTGACTCAGGATTAAACTGATTAAACTGATTAGCTTGATTTTTACTTTTTATTTTTTGTTGTTTTTAAGTGTTTGAAAAAATAATTAAGGGAGATAAAAGCAAGTCTGTTTGCTTCTATCTCCCTTAATTATTTATAAATCCCTAAAAATAAAATCAAGGTAATCAGTTTAATCCTGAGTCAGACAAAATTCGCGCCGAAGGCGATCAGCACAGCAAAAAGCGCAGCGCCCTGTAAGTGGCGCTGCGCGGGGGCGGAAGGGAGAGGTAGAGGGAATTAAGGCATTATTTCAATAGCGGTTCCCTCCTGCCAGTTTTTGTGTTCAGGAGTATAATAGAGATAACAGTTGCTGGCTTTTCCCTTGTATTTGCCGGGAACATCTGCCTTCAGATCGAGTGCAACGGTTTTGGTTTCCCCGGCGGCAAATCCCATCCAGTAAAGCACCAGGTAGTTATCAAAGATCTCGTAATAGGCTACGTCTTTTTTATCCGACAGTTCTTTCAGCTGCCAGGGCTGCAGCGAGAGCCCGGCGGGAATGCCGATTTTTGCAATGGCCATGGGTTGTAGCGTGGATTTGATATTTTTTACGCTGATATTCATCCGCACGGTTTCACTTGCTTTGGTACGCGTGTCACTTAAGGCGGTATGCAGCTGCAACTCTGCACCGGGACTGTTCGGCGGCTGCATAGTGAAATAAGACAGCTCCATGTTGTAAGGCAAACCAGGCTGATTGCCGTTGTATTGCACTGCAAAGGTATTGGCGCCGGTTTTCACTGCATGGTTAAATGACTGCCCTGCTCCAAGCGGCTGGTTATTCAGGAGGAAGCTGATGGTACCGTTGCTTTCCGCACGACCTTTCAGTTTCACGTATTCTACAATGGCATTGAGGGCCAGTACCGTTGCCTGCGTAGATCCGTAACCGTAGTATACTTTTTCAGACAGTATTTTAGAGATGGCAATAGCGATAGCGGCCATGTCCGGATGTTGCTCACGGGTGAGCGCCATGGTGTATAACGATAACGCCTCTACGCGAAGAGAAACATCCCTTGAATTAACAACAGATGTGGCTGCCGCCAGGTTCTCCTTCCTGTAATTCTCCTTCAGCGCAGCCATCAGGCGGTTATAACCCGTAGTATCTTTCATATTACCGGCTGCCAGCGCCATCAGCGCCAGTTGGTAACCATCGTTGGAAGCCAGCGCTTTCAGCAGTCCCGCCTTATACTCCCGCTGTATCTCGTTACCCGCACCGGCTTGTGTGAGCGCATATACAATATACAGGTTGGCAATATGGCCGGGCACCGACCGGAACCTGTCATAGCCGCCGGCTGATGATTTAAAGCCACCTTCGCCATCGCGGCGGCTGAGCAGGAACGACTTTGTACGGGCAAGCATGCTTTTATCCACATCAATGAAGGCCTGCATATCTGTAAACTCCAGTAAGCCATAGGCGGTAAGCGCTTCATGCGGCGGCGTATGCCCGAACCATTCAAAACCACCCATGGCGGTTTCAAAAGCAATTAACTTCTTATAACCCGCTTCAATATATGCCAGGGCTTTGGCTTCCGCTTCACGGTTCGATTTCCCCGATTCTTTCAGGTATTTCAGGATAAAAATATTCGGGTAAGTACTGGAAGAGGTCTGCTCAAAGCAGCCATAGGGTTCCTTCAGCATAGATTCAATACCATCCAGCAGCTGCCCTTCCAGGGAAGTAAATACCTGCAGCTTTGTTTGTATGCTGCCCTTTACCGGTTCACTGATATGGAAGGAATGTTGCGCGGATGTTTCACCTGAAAATGTATGTACAACAGGAAACCCGCGCTGTGCCGCCGCTATGGGAAGCGCCAGGGCTTCTGTTCCGCCTTTTCCATGCACAGTAAACTTCACGATACCGCTGGCGGGTGCAGTGGCTTCCAACGGGATAAGCACCTGCCGGGAGCTATTGGGTTCCAGCGTAACCTTATTCTCAAAACTGCCGGCCGACATGTTAACGGGAACGGCTATACTGATATTCAGTTGTATAGTGGAAGCGCCGTTATTCTTAAGCACCAGCGGCACCATGGCCTGGTCGCCGATAGTAAGATAGGGTGGTATTTTGGCGTCGATCTGCAAGGCATTGCGGGCCGACCAGGTAGCCTCTGCCCTGCCCGGTTTGCCATTCCAGGCAATTCCCTCGGCAATTGCCCTGAAAGTAGTGGCGGCGTCAGAGTTGTAAAACTCCAGGGTAGCCTTGCCTTCTTTATCTGTTTGCACTACAGGATTCCAGTAAATGGTTTCACGGAAATCAGTTCGTTCATCCGTGTCCGTGGTAGCGTAGCGGGGCGCATAAAAACGCCTTGCCACGGAGAAACTGGTTTGACTGGCCGGCACAGGTGCAGTAGCATAATAACTTCCTTTGCCAACATTGAAACGGATCCTGCCGGGAAGCTTGTTTTTGGTATGAATAACAATCACGCCGTTAGCGCCGCGGGCGCCGTAAATGGCGGCTGCGGCCCCGTCTTTAACCACCTCAATGGAGGCAATTTCGTTCGGGTTCAGCTGCATATCCAGCCCTTCCATCACCACGCCGTCTACCACAAACAAAGGCTGGTTATTTCCTGTGAGGGATGCACGCCCCCTGATCCTTATATCTGCCGGGGCACCCGGATTCCCCTGGGGTATTACCTGCAACCCCGCTATCCTGCCCTGCAGCAATCCCTGCACGTTATTACCTGCAAGGCCTGCAATCTCCTCCTGGCGAACCATGGCCACTGCCCCGGTAACCGACCTTTTCTTTTCTGCGCCAAAGCCCACCACTACCACTTCATCCAGGGCTCTGGCATCTTCAATCTTTATCATGTTCATCACCGCATTGGCGTCTTCCTTTTTTTCAGGCACTACCGGTAACGGCTGTACGACGGCACGTTGTACCACACTTTTCTCCAGCAACTTACGGGTCCTTATCCCGTTATGTTCCACCCCATTCTGTTCTATCCGTATTGTTACCGGCTCATGCCCCTTTACCGGCCTTGCAATAAGACAATACCTGCTGAGAGGTTCCAGGTTGGTAAAAAAGAAAGCGCCATCCTCATCTGTATTCATTTGTATGGCCTTCCCCTTATCACTGGTATTGATGAGAAAAACAGTAGCCTGTATGGGTTCTTTTTTTGTATTCAGCACAGTGCCGCTCAGTACCTGGCCTTCATCGGGGAGGTACTTCAGTGATTCACCGTTCTTTGTTCCGGGGATATAATCAAAATAACGGTAGCCATGGGTAAGCATTACCAGGTCAAGGGCTGGACCTGCTTTAGGTTCATCTTCCTTAAAATAAAATAACGGTTCTTCTATCTTCCCATGCAGTTCGCTGCTCATCAGCAACCATGATAAAATGTGATCCTGTTTATCATCGGCATAAGTCCACAGCTTATCGTCCATTACGGCTACGGATAAATTGGATGGCAGCGGCATTCCTTTATCATCAGTTGTTCTGATAGTCATTTTCACTTTCTCCCTAGGCAGGTATGCTTTCTTATCCGTAGTAATGCTCACCTGCAATACCTTATTCCTGTTCAGGAATATCAACCGCTCCGCAGCGGGGGTTTTATCGTACAACAACGTAAACCGTGCAATACCGGCGGGAAAATTAGCTTCATCTATATCAACGGTTTGCCTGCCTTTCTTCAGTGTGAGTACGTTTGCAAAGTAAGTCACGGACTTTGTCTGCCCCATTAGTATCACCTTCTGATCAGCCGTGGAAGCCACTTCCAGTAATGTCTTTCCATCTTTCTTTATAACATTCATTACCATTCCTTCGTTCCTGCATACAGGAAAATCATATACTTCGGAAATATGCAGCGGTGAAGTTATTTTCACTGTATATTTTTCACCGGCCTGCGGAGTGAAGGGAAATTTTCCCATACCGGCATAATAACTTTCAAAGGCGGTTACCTGCCTCCCCGTATGATCCAGCACAACGCCTTTTATATCGGCTGGCTTGCCGCGTTCATTCACCGCCCTGAAAGCGATATTACTGGTAAGTCCTGCTACCAGTGTTCCTCCTTCCGGTAACAGTTGCAGATCTATTTTATTCAATACAATTGGGATGCTGCGTGAAATGGATTCTTTATAGGCGTCATAGTCAATGGTTACATTCAGCAAGCCGTCGGTGGTATTAAGATCTCCCGGCAATGTGAATTGCAGCTGCGCTTTACCATTACTTCCGGTTACGGCGTTGCCTGTTTGTATAACGGCGCCGCCTATACTCACTTTATAATTCACCGTATGCCCCGCTATGGGCTGATCGGATAAGTTCCTGATACTGTAATCCGCTGTCACTTCATCACCGGGGCCGTAGCCTTTCTTGGGGAAATCCAGTTTCATCAGTACCCGGGGCGGGATTACCTGTTGCACGGTAATTTCCTTTGTATAAAAGGTGCTGTCGTTTTCGTTACGCATCCAGGAAGTATACGCCCTGAGCCTGTAGATACCACCGGGGATGGAAGGTTCAAAATAAAAAGAGCCTTCGGCGTAACCATCTGTAATCCTGTAGCTGAGCTTTTTCAATACTTTCCCCGAAGGGTCCAGTATATCTGCAAACGCTATTTTACTCACCGTGGAAGGTTGCTGGTTTTTTGCATTTACCAGGTATAGTTTAAAGAACATTTCATCGCCGGGCTGGAAAAAAACATGGCTGGTATGAATGTAGATCTTTTCTTTAAACGAGGTATAGTCGTATGTTTGGGCCCGTGCTGCCAGTACAGTGAGCAGGCCTATGCAAAGGAAGCTGATAACTTTTTTCATGATCTCAGAATTGAATGGATGCGTTAAAACCATAAGTTTTGGTAGCAGGAAGATTGAAGAAATCCAATCCCGTGCTGTTGGCCTGGTCAAATAATAACTGCCCGGGGTCTGTTCCTTGGTAGGGCGACCATAACATGATATTATTGACATAAGCGCTGAGGGTAACCTTTTGAATAATACGCCGGAACAACAGCTGGTAGCTGATTTTCACGGTGTTCAGGCGAAGCCGGTCGGCCCGCTCTATATAATCTTCCGCTACGCCGCTGATCCCGTACCTGACCCAGCGGTTTTTGCTGATATCTTCTTTGGGGTTGTAGAAATCTACAGGGATATTGTTTGGCCGGCCATCTGTTTGTACACCGGGAAAAACATAGCTGGTGATATTCCTTCCGGTGGCCGACTGCTGCGATCTGCCATAGTAGTCCAGTACCGCCTGTGTGCCGTTCCACCGGTCGCCGCCATGCTGCCATTCCAGGTCGGCCAGCAGGGAGAAGCGTTTCCATTGCACACTGTTATGCAGCTTCATCACAAAATCGGGATTGGGATTCCCGATAATACCCGGATCTTTTGCTACCACAGGAAACCCATCGGGTCCAATCACCTGGTTGCCTGCAGCGTCGCGTTGCCAGGCGCTGCCTACTATCACACCCAGCGGCTGCCCTTCTATCAATGCAGTGTGTACATCGCTGAAGCCGGCGATGGGCGTGTAGTTATAAGGATCATTCACCCCGGTTACCTTATTCCGGTATGCATAAAAGGAAAGGGTGTGGGAAGTAGCCACCATTCTGTTCCTGAAATTATCTTCGAAGAGTTTCAGTTCCAGGTCAATTCCCTCGTTGCGGTGATCCGCCATATTCTTTAATACCAGTTGCCCGTTGGCCTCCACCGGGAACAGGTCTTGTTTGGTATTTCTCCTGAAAACCGAGGCGGTAAAGCTCAGCAGGGAACTTTTGTAAAGTTCCAAACTGCTTGTCCATTCCTCCTGTAGCACAGGCAGCAGGCCATCATATCCTGTTACTTCCTGTACCTGTACATAACTGCCTGCATTCCTCACGGAGAAGTGCAGCAGGTTCACATAAGCAAGCGACCTGCTGATGGGAAGCTCTGTGGCGTTACGCAAATAAGCAGACCTGGCGCGTATATTCCAGGAACCGTCTGGTAACGGGTAGTCCAGTGCCAGGCTGATGTCCGGCAACAGGTAGTAACTTTTACGGGCGGTATTGGACACATAGATCTTATTACCTACCCCCAGGTTGATGCCCGGCCAATCCCAATGCTGGTAGGAGCTGAACGACTGAAGGCTAAGTTCCTGCACAGAACGCTGGTACCGGTAGTTTTCCCCGTATGCCGGTTGATAACGGATATCCGAGCGGGCATCTGTAAACACGTAGTTCGCGGTAGCCTGTGTTCGCACATCTTTTAAATAATAACCGAAATCCCTGGTGGCTTCCCCGTTCAATTGATATAGCCTGTCATTTTTTTCTCTTTGCAGAAGTAATCCTTCAGGGAATGCAGCTGTACCCGGTTTGAAGCCTTCATCGCTGTTCTCCCCTTTCCGGCTATAGGACTGACGTATTTTATACTTCATCTTCCTCCAGGCATTCCGTTCCAGCAGGAGGCTACCCTGGTGGGCGTAGGTGCGGTAATAGTGCCCGTTGTTACGGAGAAGGAAGTGAGGGTTATCGGCGGGTTGGGCATAACTTCTTTGCCCGCTGTTCAGCGTGTAGCCCTGGCCGTTATCGAAGCTCACGGGGGTAAGCAGCGATTGCTGGTATACTTTATTGAGGAAGCCCCCGCGATTGGTATTGGAAAAGGATTCCTCCTGGTAGTTGTACTTACCGCTGATGTGCAGCCATTTGATCCAAGTACCGGCAGCAGCTTCCAGGCTCCTGGTATTATTGCTGTTGTAACGGATAAAGGTATTTTCCCTTGTTTGTCCCAGCCGGATGCCGAACTCATGGAGCGCCACGTCATTCACCAGCAAGGCTGTTTTCAGGTGAAAGCCCTGGGAGAACAGCGTGCCTGTTCTGAAAATGCTGTTCATATAGCCGGCAGGGTGACGACCGTTGCCTGTGCCGGATGGTACCAGTTTTCCGTTTACATCGTACGGATAGGCCTGCCCGTTATACTCCAGCTGGTTCAATAAAGGGCCGTAGCTGAACATTTCATTGGTTTCGGGCCCCTGCCAAACCGGCGCTCCCTGCATGGAACGGCCCTGTACATAGGCGGTTTGCAGGGGCGGCAGGCGGTTCACCGTTTTAAAGGCAATACCGGCAGTATACTCGCCGGCAAGCAACAGTTTCTTTGGATAGGCAGCACGCATTACCAGCGCATTGTTCCGCACGCGTACCTTACGCAAGGGAGTATTCAGCGGGAACAGCCGCTTTACGGTAAGCTCCCGGCGCAGATTTTCAGGAAGAGGAGCAGCTGTTGTGGTATCGCTGTGGATTAGGCGACTGTATTCAGGTGATAGTACCGGGTTTACGGGGCTACTTTGCTGTGCAAAAATCAGGGACGGGAACAGTAGCAGCAGGAGTAAATATTTCAAGGCATACATTTTTACATTTATCAATATAAAGTATATTCTTAAAGTAATAAGGGCCTGCTAGCCGGTCAACAGCTTCTTCATAACGATACATTTAAACTTCTAACTAATTAATTACCATCTTTTTAAAACCTATGCCTGTATAAAACGACGATCCTTTCTCCCGCATGATGCGAGCGGAGGAATAATTCCATAGCATCATAAAAAAAAATTTCCTGCTCCTTTAACTTTAAAAACGGGTAGCCTGTACCGTTAAGAACCGGGCATGCCCTGGTTTATTAAAAAATAAACAACTCTTATAGTCTTATTGCCACGTGAAAAAAGATACTTAACTTAAGAACGTATTTTTTCATCATTAAAACCTCAGTATGACTATGAAACTTAAACACCTGACCACAGTGATCCTCTCCGTGGGACTAATGTTCATGATTTCCTGCAAATCGAAACCTAAAGACGCAGACATACAGGCTGCCGTTATCACTGCCCTGCAGTCATCTCCCGGTATAACTGCAGATGTTAAGGATGGCGTAGTTACCCTCTCCGGATCTGTTGCCAGCCAGGCCGACAAAGATGCCGCAGAAGCTGCTGTAAAGTTGAACCAGGGTGTTAAGAGTGTTGTTAACAATGTTACGGTAACCCCTCCTCCGCCGCCGCCGGCTGCACCGGAAGTTACGGCCGACGATTCGCTAAAAACAGCGGTAGCAGGCATTGTGAAAGATTTTCCCGGTATCCAGGCCGATGTTAAAGATGGCGTGATCACCATTACCGGCGAACAGAAAGCAGACCGCTGGAAAAAACTGAAAATGGCGCTGGATGCGCTGAAGCCTAAGAAGGTGGATGCATCAGGTTTAAAAGTAAAATAATCTTTCTCTTTAAATACAATAATCATGGCAGCATTACAGGATAAATATAAAGAGTTGATTGATGCAGCACAGGCTGCAGGCACCAGCAACCTGAAAGTAAGCGAACTCGATGGTGTATTGCATATAGAAGGCGAAGCACCTACCGGCGCTGTGAAGGACCAGTTGTGGAATATCTACGGAAAGATTGATCCCAACTTCCTGACCGGCGATGTGGTTATGAATATTAATGTAGCAACTGCTGTTGCCGGCGCTAAACTGAAAGTGATAACAGAATCATCTAACCTGAACATCCGCAAAGGCCCGGGCACCGACCAGCCTATTGTTGGTAAAGCAGCGCACAATGAAATTGTTTCACTGATCAGCAAGCAAAGCGACCAGTGGTGGCTGATCCGCACGGATGGCGGCGCAGAAGGTTATGCCTATGCGCAGTAC
>NZ_DATMTE010000657.1:0-11523 GCF_035564935.1 Chitinophaga sp.
CGCTACGTTTTCATCAAGGAAACGCACCTGTTGGATCTGACCATGCAGCCGGGCTCCTTTGAACATAAAATTGTTCATCAGCTGTTCATGCAGCCTAATGTATTCTTCCCGTCCCTTTAAGTGCATGCCGTTAAAAGTGATGTAGTCGCAATCTTCCGTAAGATTTGCGGAAGCGCCCCGGAAATCCAGCGTCCGGAACGCGTGATAGAGGGCATTATTAGCCGCTTTGATCGCATTCATTTCATATGCTTCGTTCATACGATGTGGTTTTGGATATGAATACGAAAATAGGCGGTTGGTTTACTTCGGCCTAGCACAAATGGGTTAATGGCATCATCATACCGGTAAAAGCAAGTTTTTTACCGGTAAATGCCGGTGAAAAACAAAAGGGCCGCCTGTGTGCAGGCAGCCCTTTCTTCCGGGAACATTATTTACTTTTTCTGATCCCACCAAACCTTCGATAGGTAAGAGTCGCCGTTGGCAAGACCAGATACGGCGCTTTTATAATTATCTGTATTCAGCAGGGCTTCCAGTGAGGAATATACAGCCCTGCGGGGAATGGTTCCATTAGTGGATCCCTGGTTGGGGCCCGGTGTTAAAACGGGATAGCCGGAACGGCGCCATTCGGCATAAGCTTCATAATCGCGTCCAAACAGCATGATCCATTTCTGTGTCATGATCTTCTCCAGCTGTTTTTCTGTGGACAGTCCGGCAAGTGAAAACTCTGCATCAATATATGCCTGCGGAATGGTTGTTATGTTATAAGGCTGCACGGCCATGGCAGCCCTGATACCGTCCTGGTAAAACTTCTCAGCTTCCGATGGCGCGGCGCCCCAGCCCATTAATGCAGCTTCTGCCTTGAAGAAGCAAACATCTGCATAAGTAAATACGTAAGCAGGGATGGGAGTAGCCAATGTTCTGTTGAAATAAGTGGTCATGGAAGCAGTGGAGTAATCATCTTTGATGATACCGGATAACAAGGCATCTGTTAATGCCACACCAATACCCTTGTATACAGGTGTGCCGCTGTTCCTTGAATTAACGGTAGGCGCCGCAATAAAAGTAAGACGAGGATCATGTTTATCATTCAGCGTAGCTACAAAAGCAGCTGCCAGGTACCTCAGATCAGGACTGCCACTGATAAACTGCGCCAGGATGGGATTGGCGTTGGTAGTTTGTGCGTCGTTGAAAGTAGGTACCGTGGCGTTATCTTTATTGTCGGAAAAAAGCGGCTGGCTCATTGCTTCCCGCACCGTTTTTTCCGCCAGCTGCGGCGCTGCGTATTTAATGCGCATGCCTAAGCGAAGTTTGAGTGAGTTACCGAATTTCTTCCAGTTATCGGTGGCGCCTTTGTAATAGAAATCCGCGTTACCATATGATACATCGCTGGAATTGATACTGGCAATAGCTGCGTCCAGATCGGCAATGAGGCGTTCATAGATAGCCTGCTGGCTGTCGTACACCGGCTTGTTATCTACGTTAGCAGCATCTTCCGTGGTTTGTGAAAAAGGCACGGCGCCAAACAGATCTGTGAGGCGTTGCCATACAAATATTTCAAGGATGCGTGCAATAGCAAGCTTTGTTCTGCCGGTGGGATCATTCTCTTTTCCCTTTAATGCCTGGTTGCGGATCTGGCCCAGGTTTCTCAGCAGGGTGTAATGCGCTGCCCACATATTATTATCGGGTTGCTGAATATAGCGGGAAGTAGGCGCCACCAACCCGCCGGCCCAATATTGTACCCAGGAACCCACCTGTATATTAGCGGTTTCCGTGCCTTCGGAAAAAGCGGCATCTTTCTGCACTTTAGACAAAAGTAAGGCGGGATCGATGTTCGTTACGGTAGTAGGCGGTGTATTGAGATCACTGAAGTTTTTAGTGCAGCCACCCAGCAACAGCCCGGCGGTTAACACCAATGCTTTCCTGTATATCGATGATTTGTTTTTCATATGCTTCGTTTTTTCAAGATTAAAGATCCAGGCTTACGTTCACTCCAAAACTCCTCATCATGGGCAGCGCCGTTGATTCCAAACCGAGAGAAGAGTTATTTACGTTAAAAGAAGAAGCTTCAGGTGAGAAGCCATCTGTTTTCCGCTGGAAATAAAAAAGATTCCTTCCATACACTCCTACATTCATCCTGCGGATAATTTTGCCGGAGAATAATTTTGATGGCAAGGCGTAGCTTAAACTGATTTCACGCATCGCTACATAGCTGGCATCGTTGATCATTTCTTCCGACACTACGTTTTCCTTATCGCTGGCTACTACGTTCCAGTAGTCCTGGGCCGTTACTTTCATGGTATTGGCTTTGCCTGTGCCTACCCAGTTGCCGCTATTATCTTTCTCAGCAATTACGCCTGAGGCTACATAGCTGCCATCCCTTCCTGCCAGTGTTTTCTTTGTGGTGCCATAGATCAGTTCTTCCCGGTTGCTTTGTGAATATACAAGTCCACCCTGGCGGATATCTACCAGCGCTGCCAGGGCAAAACCTTTATAACGGAAAGTATTGGAGAAGCCGCCGGTCCAGTCGGGCATGGCATTGCCCAGCTCTGTCAGCTGCCGGCCCTGTGTGCGCAGTGGCAGGCCGGTAGCGGGATCTATCAACCTGTTGCCGGCTTCATCTTTCAGCCAGGCAAAACCGGTGCCTATCATGGTGCCGAAAGGCTTGCCCGGTGCTGCAATTACGTTGATACCACGATCGGTGCCCAGTACAAATGTTTCTACGCCTTCAGTAAGCGATACCACTTCATTTTTATTGCGGGAAAACGTAAAGATGCTTTCCCAGGTAAATCCATTCGCCAGTTTAAGAGGCGTTCCGTTTAACGATAATTCTATTCCCTTGTTGCGGATTTCGCCGGCATTGATCCTGCGCGCTTCAAATTTGCTGGACGGCGGCAGCGGCACATCCAGGATCTGGTTTTTCGTAGCGGCGTTATAGTAAGTAAAGCTAATGCCCAGCCTGTTGTTCAGTAAACGTACATCGGTACCAAATTCCACAGAGGTAGTGAGCTCATTTTTCAGGTTGGGATCAGGAATAATGGAAGTAAAAGATGCCAGCGGCTGTCCGCCATGTGTGAACTGATCCAGGCTGTACGCCCCGGTAAGCTGGTAAGGGTTACCGGAACTGCCGGCCTGCGCCAGCGATCCGCGCAACTTCCAGAAGCTCACAATTTGGTTGTTCATCTTCAGCAGATCAGTCATAATTAAACTGGTACTTACCGACGGATAGAAGAAAGAGTTGTTGCTGGCAGATAAGGTGGATGACCAATCGTTCCTGGCAGAGAAATCAATAAACCAGTAGTTCCGGAAGGCCAGTTGCCCGAAGCCGTACACAGAATTTATTTCTGACTCCTGCAAGTCGAAAAGATAGGAGTTGGTAAGGGTGTTATTAATCACATGCAGGTCCGGTACAATAAATTCTTTACCGGTGTTGCCGGTCATACGCATAAACTTTTTCTGGTGACTGGCGCCTGCATTCAACCCGAGGGTGAAGTCCTTGCTCAGTTCGAAATTACCATTCAGCAATACATCGTAGTTATCTTCCCGAACCCTGATCACCCGGTCTTCAATATCCCCATTCCTGTTCTGGCTCTGGTAAGTGCCTTTGGCTCTCCAGCGCAGGCGTTCTTCTGTATAATAATCAGTACCGCCCCTTGCCGTTAGTTTCAGCCATTTGTTAAAGTCGTACGATAACCGCAGCATACCCAGGAGCCTGTCGCGCTGATCGGTGTTTTTTGTTTTATGAATTGTCCAGTAAGGATTAGCCGTAGAACTATTGGTAGCATAGGTTTTCTCCAGTCCCGGCGTTACGCCGCTGTAACCAAATTGTTTGGCCACATCATCGGCGGTCCAGGCATAGTCCGCAAGTGTGCTTAACGGCATACTCCTTGGCTGGCTGATGAACAGGTATGCGGGATTATCGGATGCATCGGAAAGAGTGGGCCTGTTTTTACCTTTCTGGGAGATGTAGTTGATCTTGGCGTCCAGCTGTAACCGGGGCGTAAGAAACGCCTGTGTACGAAGGGTAAAGGTATTCCTGTCCAGCGTATTCGTAGGTACGTAACCGTTAACGTGTGTATTGGAATAAGAGAAGCGGTAATTCACTTTATCGTTTCCGCCATCCGCAGCGATATTATTAACAAATTGTTTTTCCTGGTTAAAAAAATCTTTATAGGTGTCGGGTTGCGGTGTGAGTTTCAATATATTCCCCCACTGGTCTTCATATTCCTGTCCTTCCATTTTCGCCCCCCAGCTGCTGCGGGCGATCCTGTCGCGGCCTGCGCTCATTTTAGGCATGCCCTGCAAGCCCTGTTCCTTCGCCTGCGCCATGGTATATACTTTACCATCGGTAGCGCGGAAGTGCGTAAAATCGCCATTGAGGCCCTGGCCGTATTCGTCCTGGAAATCGGGTGTTACCAATGCGTTGCCGATGGAGTAATCGCTGCTGAATTTCAGCCCTATTCCTTTACGGGAGCTGCCGGACTTGGTGGTGATAAGCACTACCCCGTTGCTGCCCCGCTGACCATACAATGCGGCGGCATTAGGCCCTTTCAGGATGGAGATGCTTTCAATATCTTCCTGGTTTATATTGGAGATGCCATCGCCATAGTCCACACCGCCGGTACTGCCTGCAGCGCCGATGTTTTGGTTATCGAGGGGCACTCCGTCTACTACGTACAGGGGTTGACTGTTGCCCTGCAATGAGTTGTTTCCGCGGATCAGGATCTTGGAGGAGCCCCCGGCGCCGGAGGCAGGCTGACTAACCTGTACGCCCGCTACTTTGCCTGACAAGGCGTTGGCAACATTCACTTCTTTGCCTTCAGACAGATCGGCGCCCTTTAGTTCCGCCACTGTATAGCCCAGCGATTTGCTTTCCCTTTTGATACCAAGCGCCGTTACCACTACTTCCGACAAACCTTTGGAGCTTTCTGTAAGCTTTACATCCAGCGTGGTGTTGCCGGCTGTTTCCACGCGTTGTTTATTAAAACCGATAAAGGAAAACAGCAGTGCATGGGCGCCGGACGGCACCTGTATGCTGTATTTACCCATGGCATCTGTAACGGCGCCCCGTGCAGATCCTTCTACAGCAACTGTTACGCCTGGTAATGGCGCGCCTTTTTCATCAGTAACCCTGCCGGTGATCAATGTATCCGCTACCAGTTCTGTTGTTGCTTTTTTCAGCGGCGCCTCCTTCAGGGTAATGGTACGGTCGATGATCTTGTATTCCAGCGGCTGCCCGGCCAGGCATTGATTCAGCACGGTGGTCAGGGCTGCATCTTTTACGTTTAAAGAAACGGGCGAGGTGTTTTTCAGGATGTCGTTGTTGTATAAAAAATAATAGCCTGTTTGTTGCTTAATAGCATCAAACACCTGTTGCAGCGGCACTTTCTTTACCGACAGTGTAATTTTCTGCGCATACGCGGTGGCTCCCGCGCTGAGTGCACAAAGGAAAAGCAACAGGGTGGTCAGCTTTACAGCCACCTTCATTTTTACAGGCAATGGGAGGCGTATATCCCGCCTGAAAGCGGAAATAGATCTTTTCATCATCGGTTTAATTTTAAATTAATAGCGATTGATCCTTTTAAATTCTGGTCTTTGTTAGTTACAGGTTTTATATATATTACGTATATACGTTCCAGTTATACTTATATTATTCTGTCATTGATACTGTTACTTCCCTCCCATTCACCCTGAAGTGAGCGCCGCTCACGAAGTTGAGCATTTCCAGCACCTGCGACAGCTTTGCCTGGCGGCTGATATTACCGCTGATGCGTTTTGCCGGCAGCGGGCCTGTGTAGCGGATATCAAGGTCGTACCAGCGTGCCACCTGGTTCATGATCTCACGGAAGTCATCATCTCTGAAAAAGAAAATGCCTTCTTTCCAGGCGATGGCCTTTTCCGTATCAGCGGTGGTGATGCGCACCTGGCTATCCTGCACATCCGCCTGCTGACCGGGCAACAGCTGCCAGTCGCGTTCATCCTTTACCCGGATCTTTACAGCGCCGGTGATCAGCGTGGTTTTTACTGCTTTACTGTAAGCGCCCACGTTGAAATGGGTACCCAGCACCAATACTTCCATGTTCTGCACCATTACCCTGAATGGTTTATCCGGGCTTGCGGCTACTTCAAAATATCCTTCCCCGGTGAGTTCCACCCGGCGTTCTCCGTTGCTGAAATGTACCGGGAACCGCAGGGAAGACGCGGCGTTCAGCCATACGCGCGTACCGTCTTCCAGGGTAAGCTGGTATTGCCCGGCCTTTGCGGTAGATAAAGTATTAAACAGCGTAGTGGCAGGTGATTCATTTGTTTTATTGTATACAAGGCCGCCCGGCTGTTGTGCAATGGTAGTGCCGTCGGCTTCTTTGATGGCACCTTCCGGCTGGCTGCCCAGGTGCACGGTTTGCCCGTTGCCCAACCGGAGAGTGGCGTTGCTGCTGCCGGGAAGGATGTCGTTTTTTACTGGCAGCGATGTAACGGCCATCATTTTTGCCGGCTTGGGCAACGGTGTATACCATTTATACGCGATGATAGCGGCGGTAAGCACTGCAGCGGCGGCGGTCCATGCAACCATACGCCGCCATGCCACTTTTTTGCCAGGAACAACGGGAGTAGCGCGGGCCATCACGGCCTGCCAATCGGCATCCACATCAATGGTATCATGGAAGGCCATGGCATCGCGCAGGGTTTCCCTGTGTTGCAGGGATTCCAGCAACTGCCGGCGCCGTACATCCTTGTCCAGCCAGGCTTCCAGCTCCTGCTGTTCAGCCACAGATGCCTGTTCACGGAGATGCTTTAAAATCAGGCCGGCGTATTTATAAAGATCCTGGTCTTGTTCCATAGAGGTTGCTTACCAGGTAAAGAAACGCGGGATGAAAAAAAGGGTGAAAGAAAAATAATTTTTTTTTGGGGAGATAGATTACAGGAACAGCACCGCGTAAATTTCGGGATTAAGCCGTTGCCTTAGCAGGTACAGTCCTCTTTTCTTTTGGGTTTTAACGGTATTGATACTGATATTCAGCTGGTCGGCGATCTCCTGATTCTTAAGCCCGCTGATATATCCCATCCTGATAATTGCCTGGCAGGCTTCCGGCAGCGTTTCCAGGGCACGGTTTATTTCCCCGATCACTTCCGAGCGGATGATGGTTAATATCACAGAAGGATCGCTTTCAGGTGTTCCTTCCTGTGCAGCGGCAAACTTCTCCACTACTTTCTCATGACGGATAGCATTTAAACAGGCATTACGTACTGTGGTATACAGGAAGTTTTTAATGGCCACCGGGTGAGCGCTTACCTGGCCCTGTTGCCCCAGGTAGCTTACAAATGCTTCCTGGGCAATATCCCTGGCTTTGTCTTTGTTGCCGGTGAACTGAAAAGCAAAATAACAAAGCCGGGTATAGTACATTTTGAAAAGTACGGCTGGTTCCAGTGCTTCGCTTGGCGTTGACATAAAATATACCTTTCGTGATCAATTCTGACAATCCGGAAGCCGCCGGTCATAGCGTCTTCTTTGAAAAAATAACACATTTATTTCAAAAAAGAGAAAAACATACACCAACGTTCCTGCATAAAGAAAGCCTGCGTAGTAACACGCAGGCTTTCTTGCATATATTCTCCTGTTTTAATCAGGGCTTTTCTTCCGGGTCATTTTCCGCGGGAGGCAAAGCCGCTGTATCCGTTATTTCACTGGAGCCATCCGGTTCGCCGCTACCATTGCCTGCATCCGGTTCCCCTGTTCCTGTTGCAAAAACAATGCTTTCCTTCTCCGCCTTCTTGCGGCTGAAAAGACGCTTGAAAAAACCAAGCAATGCTATAAAGCCCAACGCTATGAATTTCCACCCCGCGGCAAGATACTTAAGCAAAATTGCAAAGAAACCAACTTTCGCCAGCACCTTACCTGCTACCAGTCCCCCGATAGACCATGCCGCCACATTATCCATTTTAGGATCAAAATCAAAGTAGGTATTTCCCTGTGTGAAGGTAGCCATGTGCAATACCTTATTAATGTCCGCTTTCACCAGCGGGAGCTCGCTCATTTTACAAACCGCGTTGAGCGATAACACGCCATGACGGCCCAGGATGCGGATTTCATAGTTCAGGGTATGACTACCTTCCTGGTCGTCGAAACGGATCTCCTTTGCCCAATGCAGTACTTTATTTTCCTTGTCGTAGAAAGGCTGCTGCGCCCATCCTATCAGGTGAATGCCCGGGTATCCTTCTTTAGCGCGTGCTTCATTGATTTCCTTCTCTCCGTCCTGCATCCCCTTCATCATTTCACTGTAATTAATTTTTTCGGCGTCGTCATCTTTCACATATCCAATATCATCGAACTCAATAATAAAAGCGTAACTGCTATCTGCAAAGGGATCTGAATTTTCGGGAAAAATCATTCCCAGTGTTTTACTGCCATTTTCCGGCGGGTTGCCCCAAATGGAGGTGAGCACATACTGGCTCTTTTCCTTATTCAGGAATTTAAAGCCGGCCGGTACATGGATCTCGGCTTTGCCACCCGGCAATATGATAGTGCCGGTTTCGTACTTAAAGGATTTGCTTACAGAATCAACATAGTTATCAAGGGCTTGCTGGTAAAGCGCGGTTGAATCTTCAACGGGAACTGCTTTGGGAACAGCAGGGGTTGCATACAAACCCAGGGTTGCCAGCAGCAACCCTGTCAGGTACAGGTACTTGAACATAAGTTATCAGTGTTTAAGGGGAGTAAGTTGCAATAAATATCTGATATCCGGAAGAGGTTGGGGAATATTTACGGTTAATTATCCGGCCATTGTGCTGTTGGTGTACTCCTTTAATTGCATCAGCGCTTTCCGGTATCCTTTTTTCCCCGCTTTTTCAAAATAATATTTTGCCCAGCGGCGGGATTGTGTTACACCGTGGCCCGCAGTCATTCCCACCTCTGAGGCAAAACCAATTATTTTTTCCCTTTCTCAAACAATTACTTAATTTAGTTTACCTGAATATGTGAAACGCATCACCGCGTAACCCGGAAAACCTTAAACCAAAATCTGTTGATTCTTACTGTTTTTGTTAATCAATAAATCCGAACAATGAAAAGGAAAAACCTTCATTCCCTGTTAGCAGGCATGCTGTTATTGCCTACCCTTTTTATGGCCTGTAAACGAGCCCCGGGCGGGGAGTTACAGCCTGTATCCGGCAAAAGTAAGTCCGGTTTACTAAGCCTTACGCCCAGCGCGTACGATCTGAACGTTGTTTACTTTGTGCCCTCCGATGGCGCCACCATCGTTAACTACCGGGAACGCCTAAACGGTATTTTGTTGCAAGGGCAAAATTTCTATGGCAAGTGGATGAACTACTACGGCTACGGCGACCGTTCCTTCGGGCTACGGCTGGATTCCTCCGGTAAAGTAAAGATCACGGTAGTAAAAGGCGCGCTGCCCAAAACAGGCTACCCTTACGAGGGCGGCGGCAATACCGCTATCGGTGAACTGAACACGTGGTTTGCCGCACACCCGGCAGACAAGCACAGTGAACACACACTGGTGATCATGCCCGCCAGCACTTATGCTTCCGATGGCGATCCCGGCGGCGTACCCTTTTACGGCCTTGGCCGCTGGTGCTTTGCACTTGATTATGCAGAAATGGATACCAGTTATCTCGGGCAAAATACCACGCTGGGCAACCGCGCTACCAAATGGATCGGTGGCCTTATGCATGAATTAGGCCATGGCCTTAACCTGCCGCATAACAAGGAAAAAGTATCCGAAGCCGCCGATCCCGCCAAAAGTACCGCCCTCATGGGAAGCGGCAATTACACCTACGGCAAAAGCCCTACTTTCCTCACTGCTGCCAGCGCCGCTATTCTCAATAACTCGCAGGTGTTCCGCACCAGTACCGCCACAGGTATTTATGGCGGCGGTAACACTACCATCAATATTATCAAAGCCAGTTATACCGGGGGAAATATTGTGCTGAAAGTGAAATTCTCATCCACGCAAACAGTGAATAACGTAAACGTATATAACGATCCGGAAGGAGGAAATGACTATGATGCTGTTCCATGGGTAGCGGCGCCTTCCGGCGACAGTATCCAGCTGAGCATGCCTATCAGTGAATTTCATAAAAAGACAGGCAACTACGCCCTGCGCATCCGCTTCCTGTATACCAACGGTTCTTCCACGGAAATCTCTTACCCGTATACGTTTGTAAATAACGAACCGGTGCTGGATATCAGCACCAAAGATGAACTGAATAAATCTTCCTGGAGCATTGCCTATGTAAGCAGCCAGGAAGACGACGGCCCCGCCGTAAACCTGTTGGACAACGACCAGGCAACAGTATGGCATACACAATGGAAATCTGTACAGCCGGCGCATCCGCATACGGTAATTGTAAACATGAACGCTATACAGTCTATACAGGGACTGGCATTCCTGCAACGCGCCAACCTGAACGGATCATTAAAAGATATTACGGTATCCACCAGCACCGATAACATCACGTATACGCCAAGGGGTAACTATACGCTGACGAATGTAAACAGCAAACAGTACATTTCTTTCGGGGCAACTGTTTCCGCTAAGTATATCAAAATCGTGACCGCATCCAATTACGCTGGCTCGCACTATGCGGTCCTGTCGGAGTTAGGCGCCTGGTAATTACATCTCTCTGAAAAATAAAAAACAGGGTACGGCCTATCACCGTACCCTGTTTTTGTTTACTGCAATTTATGTGCTGCATAAAAGTGAATGGCCTGCTGCATAAATTTGCCGAAAGCCGGGTTAGCTACGCCATTTGCCTGCGTGTACCGTTCATCATTCGCCAGCAGATCACCCAGACCTTTGTAGGCTGCGGCCTGGTTACCGGCTTTCCCCCAAAACTGCAGGATATACCGGTAATGAACAGCTATTTCCTGCTGCACCTGCTCCGACGCTGGATCCATGCCCGCTGCCGCCAGTGAAGCCAGTATTTCCCCGTTGGCCTTGAAGCCTTCCTGCAGTTGCCTGTAGCTGTCCTTATCCATGGTAAGTAACTGCTTTTCTGCATGCGCTACCTGCCCGGGCCATTTTTCCTTCGCCTCGCGGCGCCAGGCTTCCGCCTGTTCCTTTGGCAGCCCTGCATATAAATCTTCTACATTCATGTTTACTTTGTTTTTTAAGTGAAAGATGGTTTTCTCCACCGTAGCTACTAAAGTTTCGATGCGGTTTTTCTTCGACAACAGCATTTGCCGGTGCGATTCCAGTGCATGCACCAGGTCAAATTCGGGATCATCCAGAATATTGCTGATATCTTTCAGCGCTACATCCAGCTCCCTGTAAAAAAGGATCTGCTGCAACCGGAGTAATTCCGCTTCGCCATATAGCCTGTACCCCGCGGAGGTACGCACAGAAGGCGTCAGCAAACCGATCTGGTCGTAATAGTGGAGCGTGCGCACACTCACACCTGCCAGTTTCGCCAGTTTATTTACCGCATACTGCTTCATCTCTTTAGTAACTGTTTGGTTGAAAACAAAGGTAGGCTATGACGTAACGTTAGCGTCAAATCTTTCTTCCACTT
>NZ_DATMTE010000658.1:0-2450 GCF_035564935.1 Chitinophaga sp.
AAAGAATACAAGGAAGTTTTTAAAGATAAAAAGAAGGCAGAACAGAAAGCGATGGAAGTGATTAAGAAGATCCCCGCTTTCAATGACTTCATGCAGAAACATTCACAGCTGGCCAGCCTGTTTAATATACAAGGCGCCACCGCATCTGCTCCAAACCTCGAAGGACTGCAAACCCGCAACCAGGTGGAACAGCTTATCCAGCAACGCCTCGGCAGCGGTCCCAATGCCAGTGCAGCTGTAAGCCAGCAAATGGCCGAAGCCCGCAGCAAATTCGATGAACTGAAAAGCAAATTCCCTGATCTTGACAACGCTGCAGAAATGCCGGATTTCAAGCCAAAGGAAATGAAAACAAAAAGTTTCCTGCAAAGACTGGAATTTGGCAGCAACATCCAGTTCCAGCGCAGCAATAAGTTCTTCCCTACTACCGGCGATCTTGCCGGTCAGGCTGCCTATAAGTTCCACAAAAATGGCAGCGCCGGTATTGGTCTTTCTTACAAACTGGGTATGGGCACCGGCTTCGATAACATCCATTTTTCCGGCCAGGGTATGGGGATCCGTTCTTTCATCGACTGGAAACTGAAAGGCACCTTTTTCCTGAATGGAGGCTATGAGCAGAACTATCAACCGGATTATGCCGGTGTGCCTGAAGGCGTAGGGCAGAAATGGACCCAGAGCGGGTTGATTGGAATCAGTAAAAAGTACAAGATCAACAGTAAGCTGAAAGGGAATATGATGGTGTTGTTTGACTTTTTGTATAACCAGCATGTGCCGAGAACGGACCCGGTGAAGGTGAGGCTGGGGTATAATTTTTAATTTTTGTTAACCTGAAAACTATTCTGAATGGGATCTTTTTTTAACCCGTACCGTTTGTTAGTGAGTATTATTTTAATCGCATCCAATTTATGTGTAGAAGCCGCCGGGACAAACGGACCGGGTGACTGGCTGCTACTGGGACCTGCAAATACAAGTGCATCTCCCTATAATCTCTGCTATTACAAAGTGGCTAAAATCAACAATGATGCACATCGGTATGCTACTACCATAGAATTAGATGTGGTGGGAGACGTCAATTACTATAACAGGCAAGGCGCCTACCGTATCAGAATCGACAAGTTTGAAGGAACGCCTGCACGATTCGACGGATTAGAGATTCGTTGTATTTCAGGGAATCCGTTAGCAGCCACTTTTTATGTGTTTAATAATGCTTTGTGGGTAAAGTCAAATTATCAGTGGGGTTCAATTTATTATCGCAATGATGATCATACGCTTACCAGTCCTATGAACACTGCTCCTTTCGACCAGACTATCACCGCGCCGGTTGGCTTTGCGGCAAGCACCAGCACATATGGTTTGAATTGCGATTTTGATAATAATAAGTTCTATCAGCTATCTTATGAAGATGTAGAGGGAAATACCACAAATATGGGAAAAATGGGCATAGGCACTATACCGGGATATGCCTTGCATACAGTTTCACCAGGGAATACTACCAAAGCATCAGCCTATTTGTGGGGAGAAAATTATGGAGTAGCTGTAGGTACGCTGAATGCTCCGGTAACAGGGTACTCATTTGCCGTTTTAAATAATGCTAACCAGGATGGTTCCGGTGCCACCGGCGGAGGTAAGCCGCTACTATATGTCAGGGGCGATGGCAATGTAGGTATAGGTACAAGTGTTCCCCAGGCAAAGCTGGCCGTGAAGGGAGATATTTTTGCCCAGAAAGTGAAGGTTACACAAAGTGGCTGGGCTGATTTTGTATTTCATCCGGAATACCAGTTGCCATCACTACAGGAAGTGGAACGATTTATTAAAATCAATAAACATTTGCCGGAAATTCCTTCAGAGAAGGAGGTTGAAAAGGATGGACTGGATGTAGGGGAGATAAATAAGAAGTTGTTGCAGAAGGTGGAGGAGCTGACGCTGTATATTATTGAGCTCAAAAAAGAGAGTGTGGAGCAACGGAGGGAGTTGGAGAGGTTGAAGGGGAGAATGAAGGACTGAGGCAGATGGGGAGTTTTGCTGAAGAATAAAGCATTTTTTTGATAAAATCCCACTATAACTACACGATAATCTAATGAGAATGAAAAAAATATTTATCCTTATAACCATTGTCTCCACAGCATTACAAATAAAAGCGCAAGATAACAGAACAAGCATTGCGAGAGTAATTTCGCCTTCTCCTACGGCTTCATCTATTGCAAAGTTCGGAGAAATCCCGGTATCTCACTATACAGGTGTAAGTAATATTGGTATTCTCATTTATGAAATCAAAGTTAATGAAATATCGGTACCCATCAATTTAAGCTATCATAGTGCAGGGATAAGAGTCCAGGAAGAAGCATCATGGGTAGGCCTAGGTTGGGCACTGTTTACAGGCGGAGTTATATCAAGGGTTGTAAATGGTTCTGATGATCTTAAAGGACTTGGATATCCTAATAGTTATTTACCCA
>NZ_DATMTE010000659.1:0-6468 GCF_035564935.1 Chitinophaga sp.
CTATGATCATCTGTTTTCAGATGTATGATAAGAATATTTTTGGAAACATCATGCTGGTGATGATCCAATCTGTATTTTTATTGCCTGCCTTTTTTGTTTATTACAAACAGAAACGATTAAAGCGATCGAATCACCGGTGGATAGTTGAGGGGATTATAACAGAAGTAATAAAATCAAGAGAAAGATTCACCAGGGGAGGCAGCTATACCACTATTGTATGGTGTCGCATCGGCACTGAACTTGTTTGCAGTTACGGGGATCTTCAAACCCCATCAAAGCAATTCTCCGTTGGTCAGAAGGTAAAGGCAATTTATCTGTGCGATCAGGATATCAGGATATTCCGTTTGATAGAGATAGCTGAGGTCCCGTAACCGGAAAGACGCCATATGCCGGCATCTTTTATCATAACGGCAATCTGGTACGGATAGCCATGGAAAGCTAGCCGGAAAATCCCGCCGATATGCAATATGTTTTAAAGTTATTATCTTCATAAACATATGCACAGCAACTACCGTATATCTCCATTGGGCGACCGTGCCGTTATCATTGAATGGGAACAGCAGATCGGTGAAGAAATCCATCGCGGGGTAATGCAGGCATTCCACGGGTTGCACAACCTGCGGAAGCCGTATATCCTTGATCTCATCCCGGCATATGCCTCTTTAACTGTTATATATGATGCGGTATTGTTGTACCGGGAACGGCATGGTTACACAGGCGAAACGATCAGTGACCTGATCACCGCAACGCTGAACAACGCATCTGCCATCACTTCCGGACCATCCCGCCTGTTGCAGATACCGGTATGTTATCATCCCTCTCTTGCGCCAGACATCCATGTTATGGCCGAACGGAAAAACATCCCGCCGGAGCATATCATCGAATTGCATACGGCTCAAACCTATACGGTGTACATGCTGGGCTTCCTGCCCGGCTTTCCCTATATGGGCAAGGTGCCTGACCTGCTGGTAACGCCCCGCTTAAAGCAGCCCCGTATAAGAGTGCCGGCGGGAAGTGTGGGTATTGCCGGGGCACAAACAGGGATATACCCGCAGGAGTCACCAGGAGGCTGGAATATCATTGGCCGTACGCCCCTTCAGTTGTTTAACTCTGCTGCGGAAAATCCCTGTTATTGCGAACCTGGCGACCAGGTAAAGTTTATGCCGGTATCGCTGAACGATTACCGGGAGATGACGCATACCATTTGATACTTTTAACAACACGAAACATTGATACAGGTAGTACAACAAGGGTTGATGGATACCATCCAGGATGCCGGGCGATATGGTTACCAACACCTGGGTATTAATCCCGGTGGCGCTATGGATCGTATTGCACTTGCAGTGGCCAACAGCCTGGTGGGGAATGATATTTATGAAGCGGCTATTGAATTGCATTTCCCGGCATCAGCTTTCCTCTTTGAAGCAGATGCCATGATTGCCTTGTCCGGCGCTGATTTTGGCGCGGTCGTCAACGGCAGGCCATTGGATATCAACAGGCCGGTGCTGGTGAGTAAACAAACCGTACTGCGTTTTAACAGGCCGGTTTCCGGGGCGCGGTGCTACCTGGCCGTACGGGGTGGCTTTGCATTGCAGCCCTGGCTGGGAAGCTACAGCACCCACCTGAAGGCTGGCGCCGGCGGTTGGGATGGCCGTTCACTGAAAAAAAATGACCGCCTGCATTTCCGCGCGGGCAATATTCCCACTTCATGGCTCCGGGGCAAAGAAGCGGTAGCATTACCCTGGATAGCCGGTGTAAGCCACCTGTACACGGCAAAAGATGTGATACATACGCTACCGGGCAGCCAGTGGAACCTTTTACAGGAAGATGCCCGTCAGCAATTTACCAGTGCTGCATTCAGGTTAACAGAGCAAAGCGACCGGATGGGTTTCCGGCTGAATGGCCCGCAGCTGGCCATCCAGCCAGGGGAAGAACAACTATCTGCCGGTATCACAAGAGGCACTGTACAGCTGTTGCCCGCCGGGCAACTTATTATACTTATGGCAGATCATCAAACAACCGGCGGATACGCCAGGCTGGCGCATGTGATCACCGCGGATATGCCCGCCCTTGCACAACGCATGCCGCAGCAGGAGCTGCATTTCAGTATGACCAACGAAAAAGCTGCCCGGGCAATGTTATGGAAACAGGAACAAGACTTGCTCCTTCTTCAAAATGCCTGTAAATTACGATTGGAAGAATGGCTGCAACAGCAGCCTGTTTAACAAGTATCATTATGCATGCTATAGATCTTAACTGCGATATGGGAGAGGGGCTGGACAACGATGCCGTTATTATGCCGTTTATCAGCAGCGCTAATATTGCCTGTGGCTATCATGCCGGCAATCATGATACGATGCTGCGTACGGCCACGCTGGCCCTTGAAAATAAAGTAGCCATTGGCGCCCATCCCGGGTTTGCCGATAAAGAGCATTTCGGCAGAACAGAGCAACAGCTTTCCGACCAGGCGTTATACGAGCTTATTACCACACAACTATATGCCATGCAACTGGTTTGCAAATCGCTGGGCGCTACTATGAGGCATGTGAAACCCCATGGCGCGTTGTATAACATGGCCGCCAGGTCACCAACCATGGCACGGGTGATTGTTAAAGCGGTAAAGGATACGGATCCCCGGCTTTGTTTTTTCGGGCTCAGTAACAGCTGGCTGATTACAGCCGCCCGGGAAGCAGGATTAAAAACAGCCAGCGAAGTATTTGCCGACAGAACCTACCAGGACGACGGATCACTTACTCCCCGTTCACATCCGGGCGCACTTATTGAAAAAGAGGAGGCGGCCATCGCACAGGTGCTGCAGATGGTGACTACGCAAAAGGTAACTACCGTTAACGGGCATACAGTTCCTATGACGGCGGAAACCATCTGCATACATGGCGACGGCGCACATGCGGCAGCATTTGCGCGCACTATTAATACCGCATTACGTGATCACCAATTAACCATACAACGGCCTTGAGCAAACAAAGATCTTCCGTACTGCTGGGCGCCGCCTTTTTGATGGCTACATCTGCCATAGGCCCCGGTTTCCTCACACAAACAACTGTATTTACGCAGCAGCTGGCAGCGTCTTTCGGATTTGTAATATTGATATCTGTATTGCTGGATATCGGCGCCCAGCTGAATATCTGGCGCGTGCTCACCGTTTCGGGTTACCGCGCGCAGGACCTGGCGAACGCGCTGTTGCCGGGCCTGGGCTATGTACTGGCCGCTTTGGTACTTACAGGCGGCCTGGCATTTAATATTGCCAATATAGGCGGCTGCGGGCTGGGACTACAGGTACTCACCGGCATGGACACTGTTTACGGCGCATTGCTGAGTTGCGGTATCTCGTTGTTTATTTTCTGGATGAAGGAAGCCGGCAATGTGCTGGACCACTTTACACGCTGGCTGGGCATCCTGATGGTGCTGCTCACCATGTATGTGGCTGTTAGTTCCCATCCCCCCGTGGTGGAAGCCATGCAGCAAAGTGTATGGCCTGCAGTGATTGATACAAAGGCCATTGTTACGCTTGTAGGCGGAACTGTGGGAGGGTACATCAGTTTTGCAGGCGCGCACCGGTTGCTGGACGCAGGTATCAGCGGCACATCACAGATACCGTTCGTTAACCGCAGTGCGGTGAGCGGTATCGTTATTACGGCAGTTATGCGCGTGCTGCTGTTCCTGGCCGCCCTGGGCATTATTACGCAGGGTGCGGTACTGGATGGCGGCAATCCGCCTGCATCTGTATTCCGGATAGCGGCAGGTGAAATTGGCTACCGTTTTTTCGGCATCGTGATGTGGAGCGCTGCCATTACTTCGGTTGTAGGCGCAGCTTATACCTCGGTTTCTTTCCTGAAAACATTTCATCCTTTTATTGCTGCTAATGAGCGTTGGCTGATCAGTATTTTTATAGTCTTCTCCACTGTCGTTTTTATATGGGCAGGTAACCCGGTACAGCTGTTGCTGATGGCAGGCGCGCTTAATGGCCTCATACTGCCGGTTGCGCTGGCAGTTGTATTGGTGGCGGCCAACAGTGCCCGCTTGCTGCAGCATTACCGGCATCCTGTATGGATGCAGCTGGCAGGATGGCTGGTGGTGCTTATTATGGGATATCTTGGCGGGATCACTATTGTGAATTGGATAAAGTGATCCATCTCCGGCAAATTCATTTACCTGTAATCCGGGCATTTTTTTATACCCTGTATTGCCTGATCAGCGCTTCCATTTGTCCGTTTTACCTCAAAAGACCTGGACGTTTCCCTGTTTCCGCAACAGTTTTGTGTCATCATTAACATTAAACCTCTAAGTCATGACACAGAAAACAGTCACAACAATTTATTGGATGGGCGCCATACTCACTTCTATATGGTTTGGAGCAAGCGGCTTTTTTGAGATCACCGGGAACCCGGTAGTGTGGGGCATCACACAGCAACTGGGATACCCTGCGCATTTTATTTATATACTTGGTGTTTTCAAATTATCCGGCGTTGCCGTGCTTTTAACACCCGGTAAACTGCTCCGGCTGAAAGAATGGGTATTTGCAGGGATCTTTTTCGATATCATTTTTGCCTTTGGCTCAAAACTCGCCGTACTTGGTTTACCGGCAACACTGGATGCAGTGATTGCTTTTATAATGGTGAGTGTAACCTACGCGATGTTCCGCAAAATGTATCCCGGTTTGAACGGGGAATTTTCACAGCGCCCGGGTTATGCCGGAGAGCTGTAAAATTTAAGAAGATGTATCAAAAGTAATTTTTACCGGTTTTTATCTGAAATTTCGCTAATGCGATCCGCCAGCCGCTCAAATTGCTTTTGATACGTCCTCTTCCTCCAATACATGATCCCGGTGAAAATTTATCGGTAAAGTATTAACTTTACGTATGCAAAACAGAGAATTGGGGGATGATAAATCACTATTATTAAAAATAGCAGGTGGTGATCAGCAAGCATTTCGCCTAATTTTTGATGCCTATAGCAACCGGGTGTTTACATATGCCTTCAGGTACCTGAAATCAAAAGAGCTTTCTGAAGAAATAGTACAGGAAGTTTTTCTGAAGATCTGGGTAAAAAAAGAAGGCCTGCCTGAAATAGGTAATTTCGGGGGATTTATCAGGACGGTGACCAATAACCTTACCATTGATGCGCTGAGAAAACGGGCGCTGGATTATAAAACTGCCAACGATACCCACCACAAATGGTCTGACCTCGACAATGCCACCGAGGAAGACATTTTGCTTAAAGACTCCCGGGCTTATATGGCGATGGCCATAGATCAGTTGCCTAAGCAGCAGAAACTCGTTTACCAGATGTGCTACATCGATGGATTAAAGCAAAAAGAGGTGGCCAAACAACTCAACATCTCCCCATTAACAGTAAAGGTACATCTGAGAGAAGCCATAAAAGCGCTAAAGGCACATCTTAAAAATGGCAGCTCATTGCCATTGATCTCGCTGGTACTTCTCGGGATCTATAAATAATTCTTTCTCCCGCTACTCCTTTTTCAATTCCCGTTCGTCAGATATTATAAAGCGTTTTGAACAACCGTTCATATAAGAATTTTATGAAAAACGAACGAATCGGATTTTTAATTAAAAAATATGCAGACAACAACATTACGGCTGTTGAAGAGGCGGAGCTGATGCAATTCCTGCGGGATGAGAAAAGTGACCTGGAGGAGATAAAGGTATTGATGAATGAAACCTGGGACGACGGTGCAACGTTAATGACATTGGATAATACCGCTGCCAACCGGATCTTTGAACAGATCGTAAAACCGCCAAAAAGGACCCGCCTGCTGTTGCTCCGGCCATGGATGGGATGGGCGGCTGCATCTGTGCTGCTTTGCGTTGGTACCCTGCTGTTTTATTCAAAATTCCCCGGTGCTCCGCATAACACAGATCATTTGCCCGTAGTGAATGCCATTGCCAGGTTGGAACATAAAAAAATCATATTACCGGATGGTAGTACGGTGATACTGAACAACAACAGCACACTGGAATACCCGGAAAAATTCACCGGCGGCACCAGAACGGTGAAGCTGAATGGCGAGGGGTATTTTGAGATCCTGCACAACCCGGCCAGCCCTTTTATTGTACAATCAGGAAAACTAAGAACCACCGTATTAGGAACCGCATTTAATATAAAATCCCTGAACGGCAACAACGAGATCATTGTAACGGTTACCACAGGGAAGGTAAGTGTGGCCGACGAACATAAGGTATTGGGCATTCTTGCTCCCAATGAACAAATGGTTTTTCATACCGGTGATAAAAAGCCAGACCTGGTAAAGGTGCAGGCAGAAGAAATTGTGGAATGGCAGAAAAATGACCTGTTTTTTGAAAACATTACGATGGAACAGGCGGCTGCTATTCTTTCTCAGAAGTTCAATGTTAAGATTACCTTTTTAAACAACCAGGGAAAAAATTGCCGCTTTACGGCCACCTTCTTAAAAGGAGAAAGTCTGGATGA
>NZ_DATMTE010000660.1:0-8937 GCF_035564935.1 Chitinophaga sp.
TCACCCGCCTGGATCAGAAATCCGTGCTGGGAAGAGAGTTTGACTTTAACCGCACCAACATCCAGAGTAATGTGGATGCTAAAGTAGCCAAACGTGTACAGGTAGGTGTACAGATCAATGGCCGTATTGAACAAAGGGATAATCCCGGCGTACCTGGCGGCGACGACTATTGGGCGCCCCGCTTTGCCCTGTTCCGCAACAGGCCCACAGAAAGGGCATACGCCAACGACAACCCCCTGTATCCAAATGATATAGGCCATAACACGGAGAACTGGGCGGTTCAATCCAAGGCCATCTCCGGCTACTGGACGGAAGACTGGCGCGTATTGCAAACCAACTTCAACGCCACGTATGAAACACCCATCAAAGGGCTTACACTGAAAGGTATGTACTCCTATTACTTCGCGGACAAATTAATGAACGGCCACGAATACACGTACGATACCTACACTTACCAGGAAGCTACTGATACCTATCTGCGCACCGGCGGAAGCTCCAACCCATGGCGGGAAAGAGGTACCCATAAAGTACTGGAAAATGTACTGCAGGGTCAGATCAACTATAACAATACTTTCGGTAAGCATACCATTGGCGCCACGCTGGTGTCTGAACGTATCAAACGCCGGGAACTGGATGTATGGGCGCACGCCGTACCAAAAAGTAATGTGCTGCCGCTGATCCAGTTTTCCGATATGGATACCTACAATGATAAGGACTGGACAGAAGCCCGTGTAGGTTATATCGGTCGTTTAAACTATGGCTTCGCCGATAAATATTTCCTGGAAATTGCCGGCCGTTATGATGGCTCCTGGAAATTTGCTCCGGACAGAAGATGGGGCTTCTTCCCATCTATCTCCGGAGGATGGAGGATCACAGAAGAACCCTTCTTTAAAAACTGGATCGGCGGGAACTCTATTCTTACTGAATTAAAGCTGCGCGCTTCCTACGGAGAGCTGGGTGATGATGATATCGGTATCGGCGCATACGATTACCTGCCCGGATACACTTACGGTACTTCTACAGTGATCCTTGATGGTACGGTGATAAGAGGCTCGCGCGATA
Organism: Chitinophaga sp.; assembly: GCF_035564935.1. GTDB lineage: Bacteria > Bacteroidota > Bacteroidia > Chitinophagales > Chitinophagaceae > Chitinophaga. The sequence continues at coordinate 1,063 of NZ_DATMTE010000660.1, forward strand.
AAGGCGTTCCCAACAACCGCCTTTCCTGGTTCACCAGTAAGATTGCGGACGTGGGCCTGGACTACCAGTTATGGAACGGTAAAATATCCGGTGCGCTCGACTTCTTCAACCGCAAACGCTCCGGCTTACGCGGCCGTAAATATGACGTGCTGGTGCCAAGTGAAATAGGCTATAACCTGCCGGATGAAAACGTGAACAGCGATTCGCAGAGAGGTGGAGAATTTTCTGCCGCCTATAACGGACAAGCTGGTAAAGTGAGCTTCACGGTGGGTGGTAACGTATCCTATTCCCGCAGCAGGTTCCTGGAAAGTTACAAGCCTATATGGGGCAACTCATGGGATCATTACAGGAACTCTATTGAAGACCGCTGGAATAATATTTTCTGGGGATATGAAGCCATCGGCCAGTTCCAGTCGCAGGAGGAGATCAACAAATACCCGGTTAACGTTGACGGACAGGGTAACAAAACCTTATTACCCGGAGATATCATCTATAAAGATGTGAACGGCGATAATGTGATCAATGAATACGATCAGCGCCCCATCGGCTACCAGACCACCGGTAACCCTACCGTAAACTTCGGTTTGAACTTCGGCGTAAGATGGAATGGATTCGACTTTACAGCCGACTTCTCCGGCGGTTCCATGTATTCCTACAACCAGAACTGGGAAATGAGATGGCCTTACCAGAATGGTGGTAACCTCCTGAAACAATTCTATGATGACCGCTGGCACCGCGAAGATCCTTTTGATCTGAACAGCAAATGGATCCCTGGTAAAAATCCGCCGCTGCGATTCAACAAGGGGGGCCACAGCAACTATAACAAACCATCCACCTTTTGGCTGCAGAATGTGCATTACCTGCGGTTGAGGACAATGGAAATCGGCTACTCTATTCCACAGCAAATACTGGACAGGATTAAGTTTAAGAAAGTAAGGGTATATGTAAATACTTACAACCTGTTCTCCCTGGATAATGTGAAAGACCTTGGAATAGAACCGGAAATAGCAGATGAAAACGGATTGCAATACCCGCAGAATAAGCTGGTGAATGTTGGTTTGAACTTTACTTTCTAAGTAATAAATAAGTTTCGTTATGAAAAAAAGTTTGTTATATATAGGTCTTTGTGCGCTGATTTTAAGTACGGCCTGTAACAGGGACAAGGAATTTCTGGACGTACCACCGTCCGATATCCTGCAAAACGACCAGTTATGGAATGATGAAGGTTTGATCCTGTCTGTACTGGCGGATCTGTACGACCGTTATCCGGACAGGCAAACGGATGTTAATAATTCCCCTATTCCCTCCATGGTGGTGCAAACCATCGATAACTGGGGGGAGTTTGCCCGCTTTGATGAAGCCTTTGCCTCTGAAAACGGCCAGTACTGGCGGCATAGCTTTGTTGAATATCCATATGTGTTCCCGGGCATGATCGTTAAAGGTGGTGCGGAAGTAACCTACTGGGATTACGCTTACATCAGGGAGCTGAATATCTTCATTGAAAAATGCGCTGCTTCCACAAAGCTGAAACAGGAAGTAAAGGACCGCTTTGTTGCTGAAGCGCGTTACCTGAGAGCAGTGGTGTATTTTGAAGAAGTAAAAAGAGTAGGCGGTGTGCCGCTGATCCTTAAAGCGATGGAATACGATTATAAAAGCGATCCTTCTTACCTGCAAAGTCCACGCGCCAAAGAATCAGAGATCTATGATTTTGTGATCAGTGAAATGGATACGGTAAAGAAATATGTGCCTGCAAGCCCGGTTAGCAAAACCCGTGTTACCGTAGGACTGGCACTGGCTACCAAAACCAGGGCGGCATTGTATGCAGGCTCTATTGCAAAGCATGGCGCTGAAACGCCGCAGGTAACGCTGCCTGGCGGAGAAGTAGGTATTCCTGCATCAAAGGCGGCCGCTTATTATACTACCGCCTTGCAGGCCGCACAGGAACTGATAGCTACCGGAAGTTATTCTTTGTATAAAAAGAATACCGATAATCTTACGCAGAACTTCATCAGCCTGTTTATAGATAAAGGCTCTAACCCCGAAGTGATCTTTGCAAAGGATTATAAACTGCAAAGCGGAAGGGTACAGCCCTGGACCTTATGGAGCCAGCCCCGTTCCAATGCAGAGGAGCAACAGGGCGGTCGCCTGAACCCCTCACTGAACCTCGTACAGTCGTTCGAGTTACTGGACAATACCTTTGCTCCGCTGCCCACCAATGCTGCCGGCGGCGACTATATTTACTACAACGATCCGCTGGACCTGTTTGCCAACAGGGACCCGCGTTTAGCCGCTACCGTTATACTGCCAGGATCTGAATTTAAAGACAAGAAGGTGGATATCTGGGCCGGCTATATCAAGAAAGACGGCAGTATTGTTACCGGTGATAATTTTGGCGCCAAGGGAAAGCTGGAACCCGGTGGCGCGGATGTACAGGTAGTAGGTTTCGACGGACCGGTAAACAACCTCGAATTTAGCGCGCAATCAGGTTTTATTATCCGCAAGTATATGGACCCCACCGTTGGCTCCGGCCGTATTGGTACCCAGAGCGAAGTATGGTGGATCCGTTACCGCTATGCGGAAGTATTGCTGAATGCTGCGGAAGCGGCGTTTGAACTGGGCCAGGCAGGCGTTGCTGCGGGCTATATCAACCAGGTGCGTGAAAGGGCAGGATTTACAATTCCGCTCACTGCAGCGCAAATCACCTTCGACCGGATCGTACACGAAAGAAAAGTGGAGCTGGCGTTTGAAGGACATGAGTTCTGGGATATGAAACGCTGGCGTTTGGCGCATAAGATCTGGAATGGCGCCAAAGTACCGCTTACTACTACTCCCGGAAGCGCAACGGCGGTAAGCACCCGTGTATTTGGCCTGTGGCCGTATAAGGTGTACAACCCCGGCAGTCCTAATAACGGCAAGTATGTATACAAACAGGTGTTGCCCGGAGCTGTTACTTCTGCACATCTGTTCCGTTTAGGAAATTATTATGCTTTTATCGATGAAGGTATCAGGAGTAATAATCCTAAGATAGTTAAGAATCCTAACCAGTAAAGTGAATTATCATGAGAACTAAAATTCAGTATGCCGTACTCATTGCGTTAGGTATATTTTCTGCCTCCTGCAAGAAAGATAATTATAAGGCGCCATCCAGTACCTTTAACGGGCGACTGGTATACCAGGGTGAGCCCATCAATGTAAGCTATAATGATGTGTATTTTGAGCTGTGGGAATCAGGTTGGGGAACAAGAACGCCGATAAACGTAAGTGTTAGCCAGGATGGCTCGTTTTCAGCTTTGCTGTTTAACGCCGCTTATAAACTGGTGATCCCCTCTTCCCAGGGGCCGTTCATATCTATCCCGGATAAAACAACCAATACAGATACTATTCCGCTGACTATTTCCGGCAACCTGCGCCAGGACATTGAGGTGATGCCGTACTACATGATCCGCTCCCCGAAGTTTACAGCAGCAGCCAAAAAGCTTACTGCTACTTTCAGTGCGGAAAAGATCATCAAGGATGTAAATGCCCGCGACATCGACCGGGTATTCCTGTACGTAAGCAAAACCCAGTTTGTGGATAACAGGAACAGTATTAAAACAGCTGAGCTGGCAGGCGCCGATATCACTGATCCTGCGAATATCAGCCTGCAGCTGGATATCCCGGATCTGCAGCCTGCACAGGCTACCGTATTTGCAAGGATCGGCTTGAAAATAGCCGGTGTGGAAGATCTGCTTTTCTCCCCTGTACAGGAAATTACTCTGTAGAGAGAATGATGAACAGACCGTTTAACCTGCCCTCCGGTTTCCCGGAGGGCTTTTTATATTCATGAGTTTGATAATTGCGGGATCAGAATAATAGGGCGAAAAAAAATATCTGAGAGGATATTTTTTTGCTCCTGATGAAGATATTACATTTGATAAATAATGAAACATGGAGCAGGATACTTTGCAACAATTGCAGACCAGGTTCGATGCTTTAGAGCGCAGGATGGAAGCAATATTGTTGAAATTAAATGTAATAGATATCCGTGTAGACCTGATGGAAGCAAGACTTGACCACCGATTTGATTTGATAGATGAACACCTGGCCTTTATAAAGCAGTATTAGGAATCGTTGGATGAGTGAGTCCCCGCTGCACCGCGTATTTATTTTTTGAAAGCACTATCCCCCCGTAAATGATTTAATATCTCCGTAAATACACCTGATCCCTTCTCCCATAATCCTCCAAAGCTGCAGATAAAGGAAATTAATCTGTAAATTGGGCGCAGGTATGGACAACGTTACAACAGAAAAGCAATTACCACGCTGGCAGCTCTTCCTGCTTTCCTTCAAAGAAGCATATAAGGCATTACAGGCGGCCGATCCGCTGCGGATGGCCGGCGCTACTGCTTTTTTCACCACTTTTGCATTACCTGCCATTCTCATTATTATCATTCAGCTGCTGCGTATTATTTTCCGGATCCAACACCCGGGCCAGCGTTTGATGAAGCAACTCGAAAATATGTTTGGGCAGGAAACAACCGAAGCCATCCTGGAAACACTGAAAGCTTTCCGCAGCATCGCACAAAACTGGATCATCGCCATCGCAGGGTTTATTTTCCTGCTGTTTGTAGCTACCACACTCTTTAAAATTATCAAAGGCTCCCTGAATGAGCTGTGGAAAATAAGACGTATTCATAAAAGCAGCTTTGGAGAGATCATGGTATCACGGCTGAAAGCAGTATTGGTGATCGTTTTTGCCGGCGTTCTCTTTATCATTGAACTGGTAGCGGAAACTGCGCGTACCTTTCTCGGCAAATATATAGACCTGTACCTGCCTGCCCTGGGCAGTTATTATAACAGCACCCTTAATTATGTGATTTCCGTGATCATCGTTACCATCTGGTTTTTCCTGGTATTTCTTTTCCTGCCGGATGGACGCCCCCGTTGGCGGGTGGGCATTACCGGTGCACTGGTGACCAGCATCCTGTTTAACATAGGGAAAATGGTATTGAAGGTGATGCTCACCTACAGCAGTATCAACAGTATTTATGGCGCCTCTGCATCTACCGTGCTGGTGCTGTTGTTCATGTTTTACTCTTCCCTGATCTTTTATTTCGGCGCCTGTTTTACCTATTCCTGGGGAGCGCTTACCGGCCGGCCTGTAGAACCGCTGCATTATGCCGGCAGGTTTGAGATCACCCCTGCGGAAGACTGATATTATTATAAAAATGCTATTTTACAGAGATAGATTTACTTATTGCTGATAAAGCAACATTCCACCTATGACTAACAAGATTTCGTTAAAGGAAAAAATCGGGTATGGCTTTGGAGATATGGCTTCTTCCATGTTCTGGAAGTTGTTCGGCATGTACCTGTTGTTTTTTTATACAGATGTAATGGGCATTGCTGCCGCAGCGGTGGGAACCATGTTCCTGATCACACGTATCTGGGATACCTTCTTTGATCCGGTAGTAGGAACGCTGTCGGACAGAACCCATTCAAAATGGGGAAAGTTCCGGCCCTACATTTTATACATGGCAATACCTTTCGGTATCATCGGCGTGCTCACTTTTACCACACCGGCTTATAGCGCTACGGGCAAGCTGGTATACGCTTATATAACCTACTCCGCCATGATGATGATCTATTCACTGATCAACGTGCCATATGCATCGCTGCTTGGTGTCATCTCTGCAGATGGAAAGGAGAGGAATACGCTGGCCTCTTTCAGGATGGCTTTTGCTTTTGGCGGTAGTTTAATAGCGCTGGCATTGATAGAGCCGCTGGTCAGCTTTTTCAGCAAAGCCGGTGGAAAGGAAAGCCTGCAACCTGGATGGCAGTTGGGAGTGGCAGTGATTGCAGTTATCTGCGTGATCTTATTCCTGTTGTGTTTTGCCTGGGTAAAAGAAAGAGTACAACCTATCAAAGAAAAACAACCGTCCCTGAAGGAGGATGTAAAGGATCTCAGCAGGAATAAGCCCTGGTGGATATTGCTGGTTGCGGGTATTGCAGCGCTTATTTTTAATTCCATCCGCGATGGCGCCACCCTCTACTATTTCAAGTACTATATTCAGCATACAGATGCTTTTAAACTGGGCAGTATGAACATTACCTGGTCCACCTTGTACCTGGTACTGGGCCAGGCGGCGAATATAGCGGGCGTAATCCTTGCTTCTCCCATAGGTAATAAGATAGGTAAGAAAAATACCTACCTGGGAGCCATGGTCATAGCTTCGGTACTTAGCATAGGATTTTACTGGCTGGGCAGGGAGCAGCTTACACTGATCTTTGTATTCCAGTTCCTCATCAGTATTTGTGCAGGGATCATTTTCCCGTTGCTTTGGTCAATGTATGCCGACATTGCAGACTACTCCGAATGGAAGAACGGGCGCCGCGCTACGGGCCTCATTTTCTCGTCTTCGTCTATGTCTCAGAAATTCGGATGGACTATCGGCGGTGCGCTCACCGGTTGGCTGCTGGGCGCCTTTGGTTTTAAAGCCAATGAAGCACAGGCGGATGCTGCGCAGAACGGCATCCTGTTAATGCTTAGTTTTTTGCCAGCTATCGGTTCGGTATTGTCGGTCATATTTATTGCCATGTACCCGCTTTCTGAAGAGCGTATTGCTACTATATCGGCGGAACTGGAACAAAGAAGGAAATAATGCAGCAGGAATTAAAAGCATCACTGGAAAAGGAACTCACGGCTATTCTCAGCTACTGGATGAAATATACACCGGATAAAACATACGGTGGCTTTTACGGTAAGCTGGGAAATGATAGCATCCCTGTGCCGGAAGCCCCAAAGGGAGCGGTATTAAATGCCCGTATCTTATGGACATTTGCCGCTGCCTACAACCATACCCTCAACCCGCTCTATCTCGCAACAGCAAGCCGTGCATACCATTATTTTAATGCGCACTTCGTTGATCATACTTACGGTGGCGTATACTGGACGGTAGATCATACCGGCCGGCCGGCGGAAACAAAGAAGCAGGTGTACGCCATTGCATTTGCATTGTACGCCTATAGTGAGTATTACAAGGCCACCGGGCATCCGGAGGTGCTTACCGCAGCTGTCTCTCTTTACAACAGCATTGAGCAGCACAGCTTCGATCCGGTACATGATGGTTATTTTGAAGCCTTTACACGCAACTGGCAGGAAATAGCAGACCTGCGTCTCAGCGCAAAGGATGCCAACGAAAAGAAAACCATGAATACCCATTTGCATGTGGTGGAAGCATATGCCAACCTTTACACCGTTTGGCCGGACAAACAACTACGCGCGCAAATACAACGTTTGCTACAATTATTCTATGACAGGATCATCGATAAAAAGAGCGGACATCTGCATTTATTCTTTGATGAACAATGGCAGGTAAAAGGCAACAACATTTCGTACGGGCATGATATTGAAGCCAGCTGGCTATTGCCCGAAGCCGCGGAAATCATCAGCCACACCACCCTCACTACACACTATAAAGAGCTGGCCCTGGTAATGGCCAACGCCACCCTGCAGGAAGGAACCGACAAAGACGGCGGCCTCTGGTATGAATATGAAACCACCCAAAAGCATTTGGTGGCGGAAAAGCACTGGTGGCCGCAGGCCGAAGCGCTGGTAGGGTTTATCAATGCCTGGCAGCTGCAGCCACATGGCCCTTACCTGCAACACGCACAAAACACCTGGCATTTTATTGAACAGCACATCATCGATAAAACGAACGGCGAATGGTTCTGGGGTGTCTACAAAAACTACTCCCTCATACCGGAAGACAAAGCCGGACTCTGGAAATGCCCCTACCACAATGCGCGCGCCTGCCTCGAAGGATTGAAGCGATTGTAGTCGCCTTCGGCGACTGAAATTGTCTTGGAGCAGGATTAAACTGATTAATCATGATT
>NZ_DATMTE010000661.1:0-1672 GCF_035564935.1 Chitinophaga sp.
ATAAGAATAAATTGTATATCGGAAAATCACTTTTGACAGGATCGCCGACATTGGATGGTATGTTGCATGATTTTCGGATCTACCGTGTTCCGTTGAGTAAAAACCAGCTTACGGGGATTTATACCAATTCACAACGTGGAGTAAGTAATCGTGCTGTAAATGTAACTAAGGTAGAGGATAACCTGCCTGAATTTCCATTGACGCAAGCGCAACTCTATAATGCATACTTGCTTGCTGTCCCGGATGTGCAGGTGGAAACGGCATTGGGAGATTTGCCACGTTTGCCAAGCTATGTACCGGGCACATATAAAGAGGGGGTGATCGGTCCCAAAGTACGGGTATTATGGCCTTCGCCAGCGGATAACAGTACCGTCCTGGAAGCCGGACGTTATACCATTACGGGCCGTGTTCCGGGAACAGCGATACAGCCTAAAGCAATCGTGACCATAAAGGCAGGCAAGACCGCTGCCGCACCAAAGTTGAAGCTGGAAGCTTTTGATCTTAGTCAGGTTTCCCTGCAAGCTGACGCGCAAAATCAAGAAACAAAATTTATTGAAAATCGGAATAAGTTTATCAAGACTTTGGCGGCTACTGATCCTAACTCTTTTCTCTACATGTTTCGCGATGCATTTGGACAACCACAACCGCAGGGCGCTAAACCGCTGGGGGTATGGGATAGTCAGGATACCAAACTTAGAGGTCATGCGACGGGTCATTATCTGACTGCGATCGCACAGGCTTATGCGAGTACCGGATATGATAAAACATTGCAAGCTAATTTTGCCGGGAAAATGACCTATATGGTCAATACGCTGTATGATCTGGCTCAATTGTCGGGTAAACCGCAACAGGCAGGCGCTGCGTCCGTAGCTGACCCGACCGCCATCCCCTATGGTCCCGGTAAATCAACCTATGACTCGGATCTGAGCCGCGAAGGAATCCGCACGGATTATTGGAATTGGGGCGTGGGCTATATTAGCGCTTATCCACCGGATCAATTTATTATGTTGGAAAAAGGGGCGAAATATGGGGGACAGAAAACACAGGTTTGGGCGCCCTATTATACTTTACATAAAATTTTGTCCGGCTTAATTGATATCTATGAAGTGAGCGGCAATGAAAAGGCGCTTCAGGTTGCCACAGGTATGGCAGACTGGGTGCATGCGCGGCTTAGTCAGCTGCCAAAGGAAACGCTGATACAGGTGTGGAATACGTATATTGCCGGTGAATTTGGAGGAATGAATGAGACATTGGCACATCTTTACCGCATCACCCATAAGGAGCATTATCTGAAAACCGCGCAATTTTTTGACAATATCGATATGTTCTTTGGTAATGCGCAGCATGCACATGGATTGGCTAAGAATGTCGATACTTTTCGTGGATTGCATGCCAATCAGCATATTCCACAGATTGTGGGAAGTATCGAGCTATATCAGGTTTCCAATCTGCCGGAATACTACCGGGTGGCCGACAACTTTTGGTACAAAGCTGTAAATGATTACATGTACAGTATAGGCGGGGTTGCGGGCGCGCGCAATCCGGCCAATGCGGAAGTTTTTACAGCAGAACCGGCCACCTTATATAAAAATGGTTTTTCCGAAGGTGGACAGAATGAAACCTGTGCAACTTACAATATGCTGAAATTAACAAGCAACTTGTTTCTTTTTGA
>NZ_DATMTE010000662.1:0-3781 GCF_035564935.1 Chitinophaga sp.
TATAAAAGAGGAAAGCCGGATCTATGTAAGACCCGGCTTTCCATGATAAAAATTTATAGTTAATGTACAATCCGCTTCAACTGAAGATTGGTTACCGGTGCTACCACAAGTGGATACTTCTCGATGGTCACATAACTGGAATCCAGTCCGAAGCCCCTTTCTTCCGACAAACTGATCTTTTTCAGGAAGAAATACATCTTCATTACCATTCTCTCGTATAAAGGCAGGTCGTTGTCGTGCGACAGGAATTTCTCCATCACAATAAACTGGAAATCGCCTACTACATTATTTTTACTCAATGATTCATAGCGGCTGGTGATATTTACTTCCTTATTACGTACCATATCTTCCACTACCATTCTGAACATAAGGTTAATACGTTGTTCCACTTTGAAACCCAGGCGGAACTCCACGCGTATCACTTCGTTTGGAATGATTGTTTGCACGGAGTATTCGCTCAGATAAGGTTCATCCACCACATCCACATGTACAAACCAGTATATATCTGCCCTTTTGGGCTTTTTATTGAGAATAGAATAGATGATCTTATGCTCTATTTCCTTTGGATTATCAGCGCTGCTCATATATACCAGGTGAGTGGCATATTTGGGAATGGAGGTGTCGTTACTTAGCTCCTGGATAATAGGCAGATAATCTTCCAGCCGTACAAATTCCACATAACGGTTCTTGATCTTACGCGATTTAAACCATACTATCATGACCAGGAAAAGGGCACCGGCCACTATCACTGTTACATAACCTCCATGCATGAACTTAATCACATTAGCGAAGAGGAAGGAAAATTCTATGGTGAAATAAACGATAAGATATAATAAAATCCAGCCTACCCATACCCGTTTGGTGTAGAGGTAAAAAGCAAACAGGCAGGAAGTCATGAGCATACAAATGGTAATAGACAATCCGTATGCGGCCTCCATATTCGATGATTCCTGGAAGATGAGTACAATTGAAGCACAGCCAACAAACAACATGGTATTGATACCGGGTATATATAATTGTCCCCTCATTTCAGTGGGATAGTTTACCCGCATTTTTGGCCACAGGTTAAGCCGCATGGCTTCTGCGATAAGGGTAAAAGAACCTGATATGAGTGCCTGGCTCGCAATTACGGAGGCGAGTGTGGCTATTAATACACCAAAAATGATGAACCATTCAGGCATGATGGTAAAGAAAGGGTTCTGATCTTTTGGCAGGATCTGTCCTTTTTGTGTCAGTAACCAGGCGCCTTGCCCGAGATAGTTCAGAATAAGGCAGGATTTAACAAAAACCCAGGATACCCGGATATTGCTTTTACCGCAATGGCCCAGGTCGGAATAGAGGGCTTCCGCTCCTGTTGTACAAAGAAATACAGCCCCGAGGATCAGGAATCCTTTGGGATAAGTTGTTAGGAGTTCAATGGCGTAATGGGGGCTAAAAGCCTTGAAAATGCTTAAATCATCCGCTATGTGCGAAATACCGAGTATTCCCAGCATAGAAAACCACAGTACCATGATGGGCCCGAACATCCGGCCGATGGAAACGGTACCGAACTGTTGCATAACAAAGAGCCCTGTAATAATGGTAAGCACTATTTTAACGATGGTCATTTGCCCCAGGTCCTTAAAGACCTCCAGGGTTCTGAGACCTTCAATGGCGGATGTAACAGTAATAGGCGGGGTGATGATACCGTCTGCGAGCAGGGCGGCGCCACCGATCATGCCAAAGATGACCGTCCACCTGGCATGGCGTCTTACGAGCGCATAAAGTGAAAAAATGCCACCTTCCCCTTTATTATCTGCCCGGAGGGTGAGGATAACATATTTAACGGTTGTTTGCAGGGTAAGTGTCCAGATAATACAGGAAATACCTCCGATTACCAACAGGTCGCTGATGGGGTTCCCTCCTACGATGGCTTTGAACACATAGAGTGGAGATGTTCCGATATCGCCATAGATAATACCAAGAGCTACTACCAGGCCAGCCAGGGAAACCTTGTTAATGTTAATGCCCACGTAATAATAAGTTTATTAAAAAAGCTTCCAAAATTAGGGGTAAATATTGATACTCCAACAATATTTCGCAGGGGAGTGTTTGCTTCAAAAAGAAATCCTCTCCCGAATGAACGGGAGAGGACTTTTAAGTTATCATCTTAATGAGTGATACTGATTAGTTAGCAGGAGCTAAGTCAACAGTGCCAGACTCACCAGGAGTGTTTTGTTTGATGAAACGACCGCGGTCGATACCTTGTTTGTCAGCCAGGTAGTCGATAACTGAATCAACGCGACGGCTGCTCAGGTCAACACCACCTTTCTTACCTTTAGCACCTGCGTGACCTGTTACCAGAACGTTGCAGGAAGGGTTAGATTTCAGGGTAGCTGCTACAGAAGCCAGGATAGCTTCCTGATCGTTACCAATTTTGGTAGAAGAGCCTTTGAAAGAAACGCTAGGCAGAACCAGTGTAGAGCAAGATTGTTCAACACGGTTTTTGCAGCATTCAGGATCCGGGCATTTACCAACACCATCAGCGTCAACTGGCTGGCAGTAAGTTGGAGTGATCAGTTGTTTGTCTTTGTAATCAGGAACGCCATCACCATCAGTATCTTTAGCTACACCGTGAACATCCACTGGTGCACCTGCTGGGGTGTTAGGTTCGCGATCGAACTGGTCAGTTACGCCATCGCCATCAGCATCAGGCAGAACCGGAGCCGGGAGCTTCATGTGACGTGGGCTGCTCAGCTCGCTGTAAGCATATTCCAGTGGGTTGATCCACCATAATGGCTGTACGCGTTTAGCAGGGTTACCCAGGTTGAAGTTCAGACGAACACTGGTGTAAGAATAGAAGTCTTTGGAAGCTCCACCCGGACCAGCATAACCGTCCATGTAAGCGTCGAAAGGCATGGTAACTTTTTCTTCAATACCGATGTTGAAACGTTTAGAAACTTTAAACGCAACACCAGTACCTACGTCCAGCGCATGACGGAGTAATTGGTTATCATCGTTACGACCGATAGACACCCTGTTACCCTGAGAAGGAGCATTCTGTTCGTATTTGTCATCTCTCAGATTCTTGATCTGTTTTCTGATATCGCTGCGTTTTGCACCGAAGTTAATGCTGGAATAGTCGTAACCATTTCCGTTTGCATCCAACGCGTCAACGTCAACATCAGCCATTACAATAGAGTAACCAGCCAGTAAATACCAGTTAACTTTAGGTTCTGCTCTGTAGAACAGGATGTTGCTCAGGGAAGCGATCACATCCAAAGACAGCTGGTGGTTCTGAGATTTGTAGTTTGGTACAATCATACCGCCATTCAATGCAGCTGTTTTAGCCCAAGGATTGATACCACCTGCAGCCTGTGTAGGACGCAGTTTGTAGTCCTGACCCTTATCGATAGAACCGATGTACTCAGCTCTCAGGGAGAAAGTATGTCCCAGTGCTTTTCTCAGGGAAATACCACCACCAAAACCTGGTTGAGGAGGAACAGTTCCGCTGATCAGGTGTAAACCACCGCTAAAACCCAGTTCCCACATATCTCTCGGTTTAGCCGGGAAATTTGATTGGTGGTTCGTGAAGTTATTTTGTTGTACCATACGCTTGCTAGACACTTTGGAGCTATCCAGAGCATCGTAGCCGGTTGGTTGAACCTGTGCAAAACTAGTAGATGCTGATAGTAAACCCACAGCGCCTGCCAGTAATAAGTACTTTTTGCTTGCCATAATTGTTTTTTTTATTAAAAACTGTTAAAAATTTACTAATAACCCGTTTTTTACCTAGCAAAGG
>NZ_DATMTE010000663.1:0-3525 GCF_035564935.1 Chitinophaga sp.
TTCTGATATTACTATCTACAGATACCACGTCAAAACCATTATTGATCAGATCTACAATAGTATGCGCGCCTATATAGCCACAACCACCCGTAACAAGAACCTTCATGATATTTCAGATTTACGTTTATTTGATATTTCAGAAAACTTTTTGATTGAGCACCGTTTCAAGGTAAGCTCCGTAACCGCTTTTCAGCAAAGGTTTGGCCAGCTCCTGTAATTGGCCGGCGGTAATAAATCCTTTACGGTAGGCAATTTCTTCAATACAGGCTACTTTTATTCCTTGTCTTTGTTCTATTACCTGTACAAACTGTGATGCCTGCATCAGTGAGTCGAAAGTGCCTGTATCCAGCCATGCTGTTCCGCGCGGTAATATAGAAACTTTTAATTTTCCGCGCTGTAAATATTCTTTATTTACGTCTGTAATTTCGTATTCACCGCGGGGGCTTGGTTGCAGGTTTTTGGCGATTTCCACTACTTCATTGTCGTAGAAGTAAAGCCCGGGTACAGCGAAATTGGATTTAGGCTGTACGGGTTTTTCTTCGATGGATAGCACCTTCATGTCTGCGCCAAATTCCACTACTCCATATCTTTCGGGGTCGGATACCTGGTAGGCATATACGATACCGCCGTTGGGGCTGGTATTGTGGGCCAGTTGTGTGCCGAGGCCGGCGCCATAAAAGATATTATCCCCCAGTACCAGTGCTACGCTGTCCTGGCCGATAAACGCTTCACCTATCACAAAGGCCTGGGCCAGGCCATTGGGGGTTGGTTGTTCTGCATAGCTGAGATTCAGTCCCAGTTGCTGCCCGTTGCCAAAGAGCCGTTGAAAAGCCGGCAGGTCATGCGGGGTGGAGATGATCAGGATATCCTTAATGCCCGCCAGCATCAGGGTAGACAGCGGGTAGTAGATCATGGGCTTGTCGTACACCGGCATTATCTGTTTGCTGATAGCGTACGTAATGGGGTGTAGCCGGGTGCCGGAGCCACCGGCGAGGATAATTCCTTTCATTTACAAGATCAATTTTTGATGGTCACTAACTTATCTCTTCTGATTGGAAGAAAAACCGCACAAAAATAGCGGCTCTCTTTCAATTGGCATCTTTTTTTTATAAAAAAAGCTCTCCGGCGGTTGCGGGAGAGCTTTTTGAGTATGTTGCGGTCCATTTTGTTAAATGAACAGATTTATAAGAAAATAGGTAAGTGCTGCCAGTAGTCCGCTGATAGGAATGGTTAAAACCCACGCCCACAGGAGAGATACGGTAACACCCCAACGAACGGCAGATAACCTCTTGGTGGCGCCTACGCCCATGATAGCACCCGTAATAACGTGGGTGGTACTGGCGGGAATACCAAGGTGTTCTGTAAGGAAGAGGGTAATGGCGCCGGAGGTTTCGGCAGCCACGCCTTCGAGCGGGGTTACCTTGGTGATGCGCGTTCCCATGGTTTTTACGATCTTCCAGCCGCCGCTCATGGTTCCCAGTGCAATACAGGTAAAGCATGCGAGGGGCACCCAGTCCGGCATCTCTTTGAGGCTGCCGATATAACCGGCAGATACCATTGCGGCAGAGATGATACCCATTACTTTCTGGGCATCGTTACTGCCATGGCCGAGGCTCAGTGCCGCAGAGGAGGCCAGCTGCAGGCGTTTGAACCAGCTTTCCGCCCTGTAGGGATTTGCCTTCCGGCAGATATTTACAATGATAAGTGTTATAATAAAGGCCACCACCATACCTATGAGGGGGGCCAGTACAATAAAGTATACAGTAGGCAATACTTTGTGGAAATTGATTACGTCAATATTTCCACCGGAAGCGGTAACCGCCGCGCCAATAAAGCCACCTATCAGGGTATGCGAGGAGCTGGACGGGATACCCAGCCACCAGGTGAAGAGGTTCCAGGTGATGGCTGCTACCAGGCCGCAAAGAATTACTTTCAGTGTGATAAACTGCTCAAATACGGAGTTGGCTACGGAATTTGCTACTTTAAATTCACCGATGTAATATTTAGCCACAAAAAAGGCCACAAAGTTGAATACTGCGGCCCAGAGCACTGCCTGAAAAGGGGTAAGCACCTTGGTCGACACAATAGTGGCAATAGAGTTGGCGGCATCATGGAAACCATTAATATAGTCGAAGATGAATGCCAGTATGATAATAATTACTAGTAAAGTCATGACATCAGGAGAATTAGGCGTTCAGAACTGTAATCCCCTTTATCAGGAGTACTTGATAATAATGGTTTCTATTACGTTGGCGCAGTCTTCGCATTTGTCGGTAGCGATTTCCAGCGCCTGGTAGATTTCACGCATTTTAATCAGTTCTGCCGCGTTCTGCTCTGTATCAAACAGGTCGGCGATGGCCATGTCATAGATATCATCAGCATGGTTTTCCAGGCTGTTGATCTTAACGCAGGCATCCGTAATGACGCGCATATTCTGCATATTGCGCAGTTCCGGGATAGCTTTGGCAAGTTCCAGTACACCGAGGTGGATCAGTTCTGCCAGTTTGCGGATGCTTTCGTTGATGTAATGTACTTTATAGAGATCCATTCTTTTGGCGGAGCCGTGGATGTAATCAGCCACGTCGTCCAGTGTAGCCGCCAGGTAGTGAATATCTTCACGGTCAAACGGGGTAATAAAATTCTGTCCGAGCTCTACAAATATGCGGTGTGTGTAATCGTCGTTTTTATGTTCCAGGCGTTCTATCAGGTGTACTTTATCTTTTCTCACCGCCAGATCTGTGGTGGCTACCAGCTCATTGAGCACAGTTGCCATTTCTACCAGATTGGAAGCTACGTCTTCAAACAAAGAATAAAATACCCGGTCTTTCGGCATGAATAGTTTAACAAAAGAATTGAAGCCTCCCATACAGTTTGTGTTTAAAAATTTGCCGCAAAAATAGCTTTCAGAATCTATCCCAGCCAGTAAAAAACGTGAATTAATAATTCCTTAACACTGGATTAATATAAAAGTAATATAGCGATTTTTCCTTTGTATTGAAAATTATACTCATAAACAGGCTGCCTACAACCTGTACATACATACCTATAATGTCGGATAAACGCCCATTAGATATTGCTGTAATTTCAGATGTTCATCTGGGGATTTATGGTTGTCATGCCAAAGAGCTGGTTCAGTACCTGGATAGTATCGACCCGCGGATATTGATATTGAACGGGGATATTATTGATATCTGGCAATTCAGCAAGCGTTATTTCCCAAAGGCGCATACCAAAGTGATCCGGAAGATCCTGAAGATGATAGGGAAAGGTACAGAAGTATATTACCTGACCGGTAACCACGACGAGGCGCTCCGGAAATACGCGGGGTTTGAGTTGGGGAATTTTACGATCGATAATAAGCTGGTACTGGAGGTAGATGGCAAACGGCATTGGTTCTTTCACGGGGATGTATATGATGTGACCATGAAAAACTCCAAATGGCTCGCCAAGCTGGGGGGGAAAGGATATGATCTGTTGATTATCCTGAACAGGCTGGTGAACCATATCCTGGAAAGTATAGATCGG
>NZ_DATMTE010000664.1:0-1564 GCF_035564935.1 Chitinophaga sp.
GCATACGGACAACAAGATCATGCCCATACCTTTCTTTTTGTTCCCGGTGCATGGGACGGTGGCTGGGATTACGCAAAAGTGGATTCCATTTTAAGTGCGCATGGCAACATTGTTTACCGGCCTACACTTACCGGCCTTGGGGAAAGGGTACATCTTTCCAACCCGGGTATCAACCTGACCACCTACATCAATGACATACTGAATGTGATCAGGTTCGAGGGCCTGCACAACATCATCCTTGTAGGTCATAGTTATGGGGGCATGGTCATTTCAGGTGTGGCTGAACAGGTGCCTGACCGCATCAAACAATTGATCTACCTGGATGCGATGGTACCCGACAACGGGGAAAGCGCAAAAGATGTTTGTGGCAGCCTGTGGGAACCAATGACCAGGGGCAATATCAGGGACGGCATGGTACGCTATCCTTTCGGCGCCACAAAGTCTGTTCCGCCTATGGATGTACCACAGCCACTGAATACCTTTACCGAGCCGCTGCAAATCAGCAACCCAATGGCTAAAAAGATTCCGGCAGCATTTCTCCAGATGACAAAAAACGGCAAGGGAAGTCCCGGTCACGATAAAATGGGAATAGAAAAAGCCAGGGCAAGGAAATGGAAGATCTATATGCTTGAAGGCGGACACTATTCAATGCGCGAGCAACCGGAAAATCTGGCAAAAAAACTGGAAGAGATGGCGCATGAGTAACGGTTTCAGGAATTTGCACGCGGACATCGTTAAACATTTATAAGTAACTTAGGGTATGGAAAACAGGATTATCCACCGGATAAAAACCATCAGTGAATACCATAAGGTGATGGGGCTTCCCAGGCCGGAACATCCACTGATCAGTGTTATTGATTACAACTCCATACAGCTGCCTTGCAAAGCCAGCATGGGTTTCATGTTCGACTTTTATTCCATCCTTATCGACAGGAATTTTAAGGGTCATATGAAATATGGACAGCAGCCCGGAGATTTCGAAGAAGGTATCTTATTTTTCATGGCACCCGGTCAGGTATTTGAAGTGGAGCCTGAAGAAGCGGAAATCATCAACCGCTCAGGTTGGGTACTGCTCATCCATCCCGATTTTCTGTGGAAAACCACGCTTGCAAAGAAGATCAGGCAATACGATTATTTTGGCTATTCGGTCAGTGAAGCGCTTTTCCTCTCTGATAAGGAGGAAAAGGCTATTCTTGGCATTATAGAAAACATCATGCAGGAATCCCGGAATAACATTGACAAATTCAGTGATCCGGTGATCATTGCGCAGCTGGAGTTGCTTCTGACCTATGCCGACAGGTTTTATCAGCGGCAGTTCATTACCCGCAAAAAATCGGGTCATTCGATCCTTGACCGCCTTGAAGCCTTACTGGATGGTTATTTAAAGAGTGAGGCGCTATCTGCAGAAGGAATACCGACCGTTAAGGAGGTGGCCTCCTCCTTAAATGTTTCTGCAGGGTACCTGAGCGGCTTACTGAAGTCATTAACCGGGAAAAGCACGCAACACTATCTGCAGGACAGGCTGATTGAACATGCGAAAACGCAATTATCCACAACAAATCAC
>NZ_DATMTE010000665.1:0-1557 GCF_035564935.1 Chitinophaga sp.
GTTTTCAGCCAGGTACAGACAGCGCGATCTTTCAACGATCCGACGATGTCGAACATAAAAGGCTTTTATGAATATCTTCCCGCAGGCTACAGCCAGGGAAGCGGAAAGAAGTACCCCCTCATCATTTTCTTTCATGGCAACGGCGAACTGGCAAGTAATGGTTCCCCCTTATCGGCTGTTCTCAGGAATGGCGTTCCCCGGGTGATTGCAGACGGTAAATTCCCCAACACCTTTACGGTGAATAATCAAACCTATTCGTTCATCGTGATATCCCCCCAGTTCAATACCTGGCCGGGTTCGGGCGATGTAACACTCTTTAAGAATTACCTGCTTACAAAATATGATATTGATCCCGACCGTATTTATATCACCGGCTTAAGCATGGGAGGCGGTTTAACATGGGGCGCACTTTGTGAAGATAAAACAAAAGCGAAAGCTTTCGCCGGTGCAGCCGTTGTTTGCGGTATGTATCCGCCTACTACTGCCTATGCAGCAGTGGTGGCCGGCAATAACACGCCCATATGGGCATTTCACAACGATGGAGACGGCACCGTACCTTCAGACTATTCAAAGAACTGGGTAAAGTATATCAACGCCACTGTACCGGCGCCCAACCCGCTGGCAAAGCTGTCTATTTACAACTCCACTTCACATGATGCATGGACCAAAGCCTACGACCCCAATACGAGAGAAGACGGTAAGAACATGTATGAATGGATGTTGCAGTACACCAAAGATGGTGCGGTAACATCGCCGCCGGTTACTCCGCCGGTTACAGGAGGCAAGCGCATTATAGTGCCCATGAGTAATACCGCCAATGGCAGGGCAGAGATCTATTACCCCGATGCCATGAAAACATTCAATGTAAGCCCCGGCGATACTTTATGCATACCGGCAGGAGAGTATGAATACCTGCATCTTGGTAATCTTACAGGAACGGCAGACAAACCTATTGTGATCACCAACTGTGGCGGCCAGGTAAAACTGGGCATAAAAAACCAGGGCACTGCCGCTGTGTTCAACGCACCTACCTGCCGCTTCGTGGAAATCAGCGGGAGCGGAGACAAGAATTATGAATTTGGTTTTGACCTGAACGGTACCAACATCTCCGGTCTTAAAATATTCGGTCTTACACTGGGTGTAGGCGCATCCGACTTTGATGTGCATAATATTTATATCCACGACGGTAACATCCTGTTACAGGCTAAAACCCTGCAAACCTGCGCCCAGCCGCAATACCTGGAAGGCGCCTTCGTGATGAAGAATGTGAAACTGCACCATATTAAATGCCGGAACTCCACCGGTGAAGGTTTTTATATCGGCAACACCCACTACTACTGGACGGAAGGAACCTGTGTGGATATGAAATCGCACTGGATCGAAAACCTCTGGGTGTATGATAACGACCTGGAAAACATCGGCAGCGACGGACTACAGATATCAATGGCAAAGAACGGCGACAACCGCGTGTTCAACAACCGCCTGGTGAATTATGCCACTTCAAAAAATTCTGCACACGGCTACGGTATCCTGATCGGTTCCGGTTCCAGTTTAAAA
>NZ_DATMTE010000666.1:0-13747 GCF_035564935.1 Chitinophaga sp.
TCCGGCCGCGCGCGGCAGCGGCCATGCGCTTATGGATCGCGCTTCGTACTTCCATGATCGCCATGCCGGCATGGACAGGCATTACGCTGCTGGCGGCGTATAAAATTATGGGACCGGCGTTCGGGCTTACTAAAGCGGAAACGCTTTACCTGGTAGTGCCTGTCTCTTTCCTGTTTGTTTTCTTTTCAGGCTACAAAGGAGTGGTGATTTCCAACCTGATCCAGATGGTGATATTTTTTGCCGGCACCCTTACGCTGGCGGCGCTTACGCTGGTTCATTTCGGCGGGGCCGCTGCTATGACGGCCGCACTGGGGCAGGCATTCAACAGCACGCACCCGGAAGTATTACAGCTGATGCCACCGGCGCAGCATTCCGTATTCCCGCTGGCGGCGGCCATGGCCTGGATGGTAGGGCAAAGCATCGGTTATGGCGGCGATGCGGCGCCAATGGGCGGCGCTATGGAGGGGCAACGTATTCTTTCTACCCGCACGCCGGCGGAAGCCCTTACTATGTATGTGGTAACCGCATTGAGCATGTTCCTGCTGTTGCTGCTGGTAACCCTTCCCAGTATATCCGCTGCCGTTATATGGCCGGAACTGCGCGTGGAAGGGGCGGACCGGGAACTGGTATATGGAAAGCTCATGAAAACAATGTTGCCTGCCGGCGCTATGGGATTGCTGGTGGCAGCAATGATGGCAGCCACCATGTCTACCGTGGGAGATAATCTCAACTTCGGCAGCCAGGTGCTGGTAAGTGATATTTATCGCCGCTGGTTTGTGAAAAACGCCAGCGAAAAACATTATATGCTCATTGGTAAACTGGGTATGGCGCTTATTCTTTCACTGGCGGTAGCGGTCGTATTTAACGTGAGCATTATTACTGATGTAGCCATTTTCATGCTGCAGCTCAGCGCGGCGGAATTGCCGGCCAACTGGGCGCAATGGTGGTGGTGGCGCTTTAACGGGCCGGCACGGATGGCTGCATCGTTTGGCGGCGCCGCTATATTCTGTCTCGTTGTATTAGGACCAAAATTGCTGATGTACCTGCATATACCCCAGGCGTCGCAACTGGTACTGCCCTGGTGGTGGCAAACCTTGGTGGTGATGGCGCTTACCACGGTGTTGTGGGTAGCGGTAGCATTGCTTACACCACCGGAGCCGGGGGAGCTGCTGCATGCCTTTTATGAACGCGCCCGCCCGCTGGGTTGGTGGCAGCAACAAGGTGGTAAGGTAACAGCGCCCATCATAAGGGGAATTGGTATTGCAGTAACAGGTTTTGCCGCTACTGCCATGCTTATTACGGGGCTTACGCAGGCGTGGTTTGCCCGTTACTGGCAATGCGCATTGTTATTATGCGGTTCCCTGTTGCTCTTTTTTGTTTTTAGAAAGATGGCCAACAGGTACCTGTCGTGGCTGGCCAATCGCGCCACGGTGAACAGACTGCCGCTTGAAACGCCATCGTTCGAATCTTTATCTCAAAAAGTATAAAAAGATCATTATGTCTGTTAAAAAAGAAGTCAGGACAAAAGAAGAACACGTACTGTACCTGGGCGATTGGGTATTTCACCTGGGCCCTACTTTTATAGAAACACCTTTCGGTACGGAAACAAAAGATGCGGATCTGCATTTTTACGGGGAACGCCTCACCGAAGCGCTGGAACATGTGGCAGATGTAACTACTCTTGCCAACTGGGAACTGTACCGGCTGGCGCCGGGTAAACTGGAAACCTTCCTGGAAGAGTCAGTAAGCCTTATTATCAGCGACGTGGAAGCGAAATGCTTCCACCTGTATCCCAGCTTTTTTGACCGCGCACGCCGCGAAAATAAAGTGGTCACTTTCCCGGACAGGCTCACCCTTATCAAGGATTGGATCAACGATGGCGGCGGCCTTATGATGCTCGGCGGCTGGTTGTCGTTCAGCGGTGTGCAGGGAAAATCAGGATGGGGCAGGTGTACGCTCACGGATGCACTCCCGGTAAAATGCCTGGTAACAGAAGACCTGGTAGAATCTTCCGCAGGGTTCACCGCAGAAGTGGTGGCGCCGGAACATCCTGCTGTAAAAAACCTTCCATGGCATAGCTTTCCGCCTATTTTCGGTTACAATGAAGTGAGCGCCGGAAATGGCGGCGAAGTGCTGGTAAGGGTAAAGGAAACCGGCCACCCGCTGGTGGTAGCGGGTACTTACGGCAAAGGGCGTGTGCTCACCTATATGTCGGATCCCGCTCCGCACTGGGGAATCAATTTTGAATTATGGGAAGGCTATGATGCTTTCTGGCAGCAATCGTTGCAGTGGGTGAAGAAACAAAATAAGTAATTGATGGATCATTCTACATTACGCGCAGGCGCTGCTGTTGCAGACATCACCCCGCCGCTGGAAGCGGGCCTGCTCACTTCCTCTGTACACGGGCGTTATGCACCTTTTACTTCGGTGCGGTTACCCCTGAAAGCCAGGGTGTTGGTGCTTTCCGGTGGTGCAGTCACGGTGGCGCTGGTATCGCTTGATCTGCTGGCGCTCAGCGACACCTCCACCGGCGGATGGGAGGTATTCAAACAGGGAATGGCAGGTGATATACCTGCGGAGCATATCATTATAACGTGTACGCATACACATAATGCGCCGGAGTCGGTAGCCTTGTCGCCGCTCTATTTAACGCCGGTATACCGTAAATGGCTACACGAAGTACAGCAACAGGTACAAAGGGCAATCAGTATAGCCCTGATAGCGGCAAAGGAATGCACGGTAAGCATCAGCGGCAGCGTGTTGGAAGGCTACTCGCTGCAACGCCGTATCCCCACACCGCAGGGCATTGTAATGTCCGATTCCCTGCAGCCCATTGCACCCGAACTGATGCGCCGCGGGCCGGTAGACCGCCGTGTGCATACCATCCGCTTTACTGCCGGTGATGGGGTGATAGCCACGGTAGTACATGCCGTTTGCCACCCGGTGCATGAAATGTGCCTGCCGCATATATCGCCGGATTTTCCGGGAGAGCTTTGCAACACGCTGGAAGCCACTGCTGGTAATGGCATGGCCATGTACCTGAACGGCGCTGCCGGTGATATTAACCCGCCTACGGTGTCCGAAGGTCCTGCTGCGGCAAAGGCGCATGGCGCTGCATTGGCGGCGGCAGCGCAGCAGTGCGTATATGCAGAGCCGTTAACCAGCGTATATCCTGGGTTTGCGCATCATGATATTATTTTCGGGATACGCACCGCTGCCGTTACCAATCCGGCAGATGCGCATGCAAGGGTGAATGCTATTGCCCTGGGACAACTGGCCATCGTTTTTCTGCCGGGCGAACCGTTTACAGCAACAGCTATGGAAATAGAAAATGCATCTCCCTTTCCACATACAATTATCACAGCATACGCCGAAAATACTATTGGCTATATCCCCGATCTCAAAGGATTCGCGGAAGGAGGATACGAAGCCGGTCCGGGTAAATGGTCGTTCCTGGAAACCGGTGCGGCTGCTGAGTTACAGGCCACTGCACTTCTTCTGCTGAACCAGCTAAAAAACAACGTATGAAAAAGAAACTACTGCTGGGCGCCCTGGTCTGCCTGTTGTGTACCTGTATACAGGTATTCGGAAAAGACAACACACTGCTGTTTTGCGGAAGCAATAAGAACGGGCTCTATCTCCTTTTAACGCAGGAGGGATATAAAGTGAAACAGTTTAGTACGCCGGCT
Source organism: Chitinophaga sp. (assembly GCF_035564935.1). Lineage (GTDB taxonomy): Bacteria > Bacteroidota > Bacteroidia > Chitinophagales > Chitinophagaceae > Chitinophaga. The sequence goes on from NZ_DATMTE010000666.1 coordinate 3,690, forward strand.
GCGGCTATTACTGCCGCCACCAATGGCGCCGCTGTATTCATTGTATCGGATACTTACCCGGAAATAGATACAAAGCTGCGCATTACGGAAGAGCTGCTGGCAACCGCCAGACAAAAACAGCTGCAGCTGTATGTGGAATACCCTGCAGCCTTTCCTGGTTTGGACATACCTGCAAAGCCGCTGGAAACGAGGCTGGAACGTGGGGTAGTGACCACCAGCGATTTCGGTGCGCCATTACAACGCATGAGCTTACTGGGTATTCATAATTGTTATATCCTGCCTGTTATGGCAACTGATCCGCTGATAGTACTCGCAAAAGTAGTGGGCTTTGACAAAGCGGAATATGGACTGGACAGTACCAAAACATACCCGCTGCTCTTTAAACAGGATAATGTGTTTATTGCCACTACGGCATTGAGCAATTTTGAAAGAGGCAGGTACGGGCCTGCAGCTTCCATGAAACAGGTATGGACGTATATCCTTGCCCGTATGACCGGTGCTCCGGCGCTTGTTCTGAAACACTGGCCCATGGATGTAAAACCTATGTACGGCCGCAATGCCGCGCTGCCGGCGGGCGCCAGGCTTAACGCCATCCGTAAGGGAACCGCCTGGTTCTTTCACGGCCGTTTCTTCGTACATCCTGCCTGGCAAAAGGAATGGGAGGAATACAACTCCCGCGAAATGCCGACAGGCCCGCCTATCAGTGCGGATAAGCCTGATGGCAACGGCTCCCTCGGCATCATGGAAGGACATACCTCTACCATCAACTACGATGGTACACAGCAATACCGCTACTGGATGCGTGCAGATGTGCAGGGAGAAGTGAGCATGGCATTATCTGCCGCAGGCAGGTTGCTGAATAATAAAAGCTACTGGCAGAACGCGGCGAACCTCATTAACTATACGCTGAAAACCTCCAATATGAGGGCTGGTCCCAAGGCAGATCCCAACAGCCCGGCTTATGGCCTTATCGGCTGGGCTACGCCTAATCCCACTACGTTTTACGGCGATGATAATTCAAGGGCCATCCTCGGTATTCTCGGGGCTTCTGCTTATATGAACACCAGCCAGTGGGACCAGGAGATGGCGGCCGCTATACTGGCCAACTTCCGGACTACCGGCAAAGAAGGCTTCCGCGGTGAACGGCTGGAAGAAAAGGACATCATTAAAAACGGCTGGCAGTTTTACAGTAACCGGTCGCTGATCCATCCGTCCCCGCATTTTGAATCATGGATGTGGGCATTGTACCTGTGGCTGTATAATAAAACCCATTATGAACCGCTGCTTACCAAAACAAAGAATGCGATCAGGCTAACCATGGAAAGTTATCCGGACAACTGGCGCTGGGGCAGCAGTATGCAAACGCAGCGCGCCCGCATGATCCTGCCGCTGGCATGGCTGGTACGAGTGGAAGACACGCCCGAACACCGGCAGTGGCTCGATAAAATGGTCACCGAAATCATGAAGTACCAGGATGAAAGCGGCGCTATCAGGGAAGAACTGGGCGTAAAAGGAAAAGGGATGTTTAACCCGTTAAACACCAACTCCGCCTATGGATCGGACGAAGGCTCCCTTATTTTTAAGAACGGTGAAAAAGTATCCTGCCAGCTGTACACCTGCAACTTTGCATTGTTCAGTCTTAATGAGGCCGCCCGTGCTACTGGTAATAAAAAGTATAAAGAGGCCACTGATAAATTGTCGGCCTACCTTACCCGTATCCAGGTACAGAGCAGTAAACACAAGGACCTCGACGGCGCCTGGTTCCGTGCATTCGACTATGGCCGCTGGGATTACTGGGCTTCCAATTCTGATGCAGGATGGGGCGCCTGGTGTACGCTGAGCGGCTGGATCCAGAGCTGGATCGTTACTTCGCAGATCCAGGTAGAACAGCAGCAAAGCTATTGGGAAGTAACGCAGCAGTCGAAGATCGGCGGTCCGGCAAAATCGTTGATCAATACCATGCTTAAATAATTGTATGAAGATGAAAAAACATTTGCTGTTATGGTTGCTTACCTGTTGCGCAATATCACTGCATGCAAACATCCGTTTGCCAAAAGTGATCAGCAGTAATATGGTGCTGCAGCAGCAAAGCCAGGTAAAATTATGGGGCTGGGCAGAACCGGGAGAACGTATCTCCATAACCACTTCCTGGGATCAGCAGGTATACGCTGTAACTACTGCCGGCGATGCCGGCTGGAGCACCGCCATTACCACGCCCGTTGCCGGTGGCCCTTTTACCATCACGTTAAAAGGAAGGAATACCATTGAGTTAGTAAATGTCATGGCGGGCGAAGTATGGATCTGCTCCGGGCAAAGTAATATGGAAATGTGCGGCAATTGGGGGCTGAAAGATATCAAAGCTATACAACCCACTGCATACAACACCAATATCCGTTGCTTTAAAATAGCCAAGGCCACGGCAGCGTATCCGCAGGAGGATGTTACTGCGCAATGGGTTACCTGCGACAGCGCCGTGCTCAATACTTTCAGCGCGGTGGGTTATTTCTTTGGAAGAAAATTGAACGAACAGCTACACGTACCCATTGGTCTCATTGACGCCAGCTGGGGTGGCACCGCTGCAGAAGTATGGACGCCGGACAGCACTGTTAAAAATAACCCGGTGTTAAAAGAAGCGGCAACACATATATTGCCCAACGGGATGTGCCCGCACCTGCCGGGGGTAGCCTGGAATGCCATGCTGGCGCCGGTTACAAACTACACTATTGCAGGCGTTACCTGGTACCAGGGAGAAAACAATACAAGTACCGCAGCTGCCTACCGGCTTTTGTTCACTTCCATGATAGACGCATGGCGCAGCGCCTGGCATCAGTTGCTGCCTTTTTATTTTGTGCAGATAGCCCCGTTTAACTACCGCGAAAAAAATGTGGGCGCCCTGCTGCGGGAAGCACAACAGCAAAGTATGCAGCATCCGAACACCGGTATGGTAGTAACTACCGATATCACCGGCAACGTATACGATGTACATCCCACCAATAAACACGACGTGGGCTACCGCCTGGCAAACTGGGCATTGGGGGAAACCTATCACCGGAAAGAGTTCGTATACCTGTACCCGTTATATAAGGAGATGATGATAAAGAAAGATAAAGTGATCATCTCCTTTAAAAATGATTCACAAGGCATCACCATAAAAGGAGATAGCATTGCACAACTGTTTATAGCCGGAAGCGACCGGGAGTTTCATCCTGCGCAGGCCACGGTGAAAAATAATTCCCTGGTGGTATGGAGCAAGGAGGTGAAACAGCCGGTAGCGGTACGCTACGCTTTCAGTAACACCGCTATCGGCAACCTGTTCGGCAGGAACGGTTTGCCGGTAGCGCCTTTCCGCACCGACCAATGGGAGGCGCCCACTAAATAAATGATACTACATGAAACAGCTCATTTGCTTATTACTCGTTATATCTTGCGCCCGTTTATCCGCGCAAAACCTTGCTGACCTGGCACAGATCAGGGAACATGTTACCACAAAACGTATCAGCAGTTATGATAAGGCCGGTGGCCCCAACGATAACCTGCAGCATATAGAAAACGGCGGCAAACGCACATTGGTAGACATCAAAGGCGCCGGCATCATTAATCACATCTGGATCACCATGTGGCCTGCACCGGATAAGCTCAGTCGTAATGATGTGATCATCCGCATGTACTGGGATGGTAAGCCATACCCTTCCGTGATATCGCCCATTGGTCCTTTTTTCGGTCAGGGCTGGAATGAATCGTATCCCTTTACTTCACTGCCGTTGGCGGCTGCACCTATGGATGGCACCAGCCTGGTGAGTTATTTTGCCATGCCTTTTTCCAACGGTGCAAGGATAGAAATTGAGAACCAGTCCGGCACAGAAATACAGCCGTTCTACTTTTGTGTGGATTATGTGGAGATGCCCAAATTACCCGCTAATACCGGCCGCTTTCATGCCTGGTATAACAAGCAGCTCATGGGTTCGCAGGATAGTATAGAAAATGAACATTGGATCTTTGGTCCTGAAGGAAATAACACGGATGGACGCAATAATTACCTGGTGGCGGATATCAAAGGAGAAGGTCATTTTGTGGGAATGAATTATTATGTACAATCGCCTTCGCCGCTTTGGTATGGAGAAGGGGATGATATGATATTTATAGACGGAGCAACAACACCCTCTCTCAACGGCACCGGTACAGAGGATTATTTCAATACGGCCTGGGGGCCAAAAGTATTATACACGCATCCTTATTTTGGATATGCAAGGGTGAACAACGATATAGGCACGTTGGGCCGCACACACCTGTATCGCTTTCACATCACGGATCCCATTTATTTCAGTAAGTCGCTGAAGTTTACCATTGAACACGGCCACAATAATGAAATGACACTCGACCTTGCCAGCGTGGCCTATTGGTATGCGAAAGAGGCGTCTCCGGTGCCAGACATACCGGATGCCAAAGCCCGTAAACCCATGCCGCTCATCAACTCTTATGATATTCACCGCTGGCGTAATGAATGGCGGAAAAACAGGGGCAAAGATCCGAAATTATGGAACTAACTATTTCCTCATCATATATCTTACTAAATGAAAAATATATCCTGGTTATTACTGCTGATTTTTAGCGTATCCTGTGCAGGTAAAGGAAAAGATTCCACGGTAGCGCCGCCTCCTGTTAATGCAGATACTACATTCTCCAATCCGCTGCTGGATGGTGGCGCCGATCCGTGGGTATACAAAAACGGCAATGCTTATTATTTTCTTTGCACCAATGGCGGCAATATCAGCATCCGCAAAACAGGCGCCATGTCGGCATTGAGAGAGGCTACTCCGAAAGTGGTATGGACGCCGCCTGCCACGGGCCCCAACTCAAGGAATATCTGGGCGCCTGAATTACACCGGCTTAACGGCAAATGGTACCTGTATTATACAGCAGGCGCTTCGCCGGACCTGTCTACACAGCGCCTGTTTGTGCTGGAGAATGAAGCGGCTGAACCACTCGACGGCGTTTGGAAAGACAAAGGAAAAATATTCGACACACAGGCAGACTGGTTTGCTATTGACGGTACGGTGCTAACCTACAAAAATAAAAGCTACTTTATCTGGAGCGGGCAGATCTCCAATAAAGACATCACACAACGTATTTACATTGCGGAAATGGAAAATCCCTGGACGCTGAAATCAGCCAGGGTACAGATTTCTATGCCGGACTACGCCTGGGAAAAGAACGGTATACCGGTGAATGAAGGGCCGGAAATATTACAGGGTCCTAACGGACAAATTATACTGGTATACTCCGCGAGCAGTTGTGGAACAGACGATTACGCACTTGGTATGCTGCGTCTTAAAGAAAATGGCGACCCGCTGAATCCTGCCGATTGGAGCAAATCAGAAAAACCGGTGTTTACAAAAAGTGTGGCTAACAGTGTATATGGTCCGGGTCATAACGGCTTCTTTAAATCGAAGGATGGGAAAGAAGACTGGATCATTTACCACGCCAATCCACATGCAGGCCAGGGCTGTGGCGGCGCCCGCAGTCCGCGTATGCAGCGCTTTACCTGGAAGGCGGATGGTACGCCGGATTTTGGGGAGCCACTGAACCCTTATTACAAACTTAGAAAACCCTCGGGGGAATAATATTATGGCTGTTTATTTAAAAGAAGGAAAAAGTGAAGCGGCATTAAAAGCTGCTGATGCCGGTATAAGGGAAACGGTAGAGAAAATGATCAGGGAGATAGAAACGCACGGCGATAGTGCCGTAAGGAATTATTCTGCTTCCCTGGATCACTGGTCGCCGGCCGCTTTCCGGTTAACGCCGGAAGCTATACAGGAAATCGTGAACCGCACACCGGAACAGGTGATCCGCGATATCCGCTTTGCACAGCAGCAGATCCGTTTCTTCGCGGAGCAGCAACGTGCTTCTATCCGCGATATTGAAATTGAAACGTTGCCGGGCATTTTCCTGGGGCATAAAAATATCCCGGTGAACAGCGTGGGTTGCTACATACCGGGTGGAAGATACCCCATGGTGGCTTCTTCACACATGAGTATCCTCACGGCGAAAGTAGCCGGCGTGAAACGGGTAATTGCCTGTACGCCACCGATCAACGGGCAGATACCGGAGGCCACGGTATGCGCCATGCACTTTGCCGGCGCCGACGAGATCTATATTTTAGGCGGCGTACAGGCGCTTTGTGCCATGGCAATAGGCACAGGGTCCATCCCGGCGGTAGACATGATTGTGGGCCCCGGAAATGCTTATGTTGCGGAAGCCAAACGGCAGCTCTATGGAAGAGTGGGCATCGATCTCTTTGCCGGTCCTACGGAGGTGCTGGTGATTGCAGATGAAACCGCCGATGCGGAAATGGTGGCCTGCGATATACTGGGCCAGGCGGAACATGGCCTCACTTCTCCCGGTGTGCTTATCACTACTTCTGAACAACTGGCGCGGGAAACACTGCTGGAAATAGAAAAGCAGCTGGCAGTATTACCCACGGCAGATGTAGCCCGGGTAGCCTGGGAAAACAATGGTTCGATCATATTAGTGAATGATGAGGCGGAAGCCATTCGTATAGCTGATGAAGTGGCCAGCGAACATGTAGAGGTGCTTACCCGTAACCCGGCTGTATTCCTGGAAAAAATGACGAACTACGGCGCATTGTTCCTGGGGCCTGAAACCAATGTGGCCTATGGTGATAAAGTGATTGGCACCAATCATACGCTGCCAACCCGCAAGGCGGCTAAGTACACCGGCGGCTTATGGGTGGGCAAGTTCCTGAAGAACTGTACTTACCAGCGTTGCACACCGGAAGCCAGCGCTATGATCGGTGAATATGCCATGCGGCTGTGTGAGCTGGAAGGCTTTGCCGGGCACAAGGCACAGGCGGCGCTGCGCGTAAAACGCTATGGTAAAAGTTAACCCGTTTTTGCCTGCACGTATACCTTCTGGTATTGCAGCGGCGTTTTCTGTGTAAGCAGCTTGAACTGCCGGTTGAAATTGGAAAGGTTGTTGAACCCGCAGGTGTAGCCAACCTGCGACATGGGCAGGTTGTTTTCTATCAGCAGTTTGCAGGCATAGCCAATGCGTACTTCCATCAGGAACTGCCAGTATGTTTTCAGCGTCCTGGATTTGAAGTACCTGCAAAAGGAATTGGGACTTACATTAGCGGCGGCAGCTACATCTTTGAGGGTTATTTTCTGCTGGAAATTATTAAAGGTATAATGATAGATCTTATTAATATTATCCGTGTTAATGGTATTGTAGGAATTAACGAACCCAACGCTGGACAGCAGGGTACAGTCTTTCGAACCGGCAATGGTATCCAGGATATTGAGCAGGGAGGTGATCCTTTGTACCTGGCTGGCTTTCAGGATGGCTTCCATTTCCCGGCTGATCCGTTCACGGGTGGCGCCATGTATCCGGATACCATGCCGTGCTTTTGTAAGCAGTTCTTTTACGGCTTGCATTTCCGGCAGGTCCAGGAAACCGGGACCCCAGAAGTGATCGCTGAAATGAATGGCAATGGCCTCTATCCGTAACCCTGGCTGGTCCTGGAAGTAAATGGCATCGCTCCGCCACATATGCGGAAGTTCGCAGCCAAGCAGCACCAGGTCGCCGTCTTCGAACCTTTCTGTACTGTCGCCCACCAGGCGCATACCACTGCCCTTGCGGATCAGCGTAAGCTCTATTTCCGGGTGGTAATGCCAGTGATTATAAAGGTAAGGGTAGATGTCTTCCCGGATGCTGAATGAATAGTTATGGCCGGTATCAACCTTGCGCAGGATCGGTTTCATACAACGGAATTATTGAATGAAGCTAATACAATTTATGATAGTTGCAAAACACATACTACCGCTGAAAACATACCTGGTAAAGTATTCCGGGTTTGCCTGTTTATTGGTGACGCTCCTGTGCAAACCATCGCTGCCACTTTTGGCGCAGCGCCTTCCCGTTATACCTGCCGGCGCAGATGCCTACCTGAAATGGGATCAGTGGCCCATGCAACGGTTCGGTATGCGAACTTATATGAGAAGCACCTACGACCGCACCGGCGGCAACGATGCGGCTGATGCCAGCCACTATCTTTTTATGAACGGTGAAACGGATAATGTTACACTGGATGTAACGGGAACGGGCATACTTTATTTCTTTCGCGCTAATCACTGGCATGGAAGTCCCTGGCATTTTATAACCGACAGGAAGGAACATACCATACAAGAAACCGGGACAGCAGATCCCGCAAATGCCATCCGGGATATCAAGGCCAGTGTTTTTATCCCGGCGGCGCCATTTCCCAGGCCCATGGCATGGACCTGGGCCGATACCAAAGGGGCAGATCTTATCTGGACACCCATCCCATTCCGCGAGTCCCTGCGCATTGCTTACTCCCGCACCCACTATGGCACAGGATATTACATCTACCAGCTGTTTGCTGATCCCGGTAATCTTTCCCGCCGTATCCGCAGCTGGGACATCCACAAAGCACCGGAGAAAAAGATGGTGGACCTTGTTAGCAAAGCAGGGCAGGACATTGCCCCGTTGCATATTCCCACCCGCAGCGGCGCCATAAAGCTCAATAACGAAAGGGTAACGCTTACGGATATACGTGCTGCAGCCGTAGTGAGGGCATTAAAACTTACCATACCGGTGGCAGATGCGGAAGCACTGGAAAGACTCCGCCTGCTGGTTACCTGGGATGATGCGCCGCAACCCTCCATAGATGCACCGCTCTGCCTGTTCTTTGGCGCCGGTACATTGCACAACCGCGATAACCGTGAATACCTTGTAAAAGGCTTCCCCATTAATATCCGTTACGACAGCGCAACACAACAGGTAACACTGGCCTGCTATTATCCCATGCCGTTCTTTAAAGCGGCAAAGTTTGAGCTGGCAGGTATCACTCCCGGCGAAACATCCGTTAATTACGAGATCCGCTACCAGCCACAGGAAATAAACCCTGCATTCAGCAGCTATTTTCACGCAACTTACCGCGATTTCCCCACACCCGGATTGGGGAAGGATCTAACGTTACTGGATACACGCGGAATGGAAGGTGAAACGGAATGGTCGGGTAACTTTGTGGGCACCTCCTTCATTTTTGCGCACAACGGCGAGTTGGGCACACTGGAAGGAGACCCGCGCTTTTTCTTCGACGACAGCCAGTCGCCGCAGGCGCAAGGCACGGGTACGGAAGAGTGGGGCGGTGGGGGCGACTACTGGGGCGGCAGGAATATGACCCTTCCCTTCGCAGGGCATCCCTGCGGTGTAGCCCGTAAGGACCAGGCAAAAAACAAGAAGGAGCTTATCCACTCGGCCTATCGTTTCCTCCTGGCCGACCTGATGCCCTTTGGCCGCAATGCCCGTATACAACTGGAGCATGGGGGGGACAACCGCTCTGCTGAACACTATGAAAGTGTTACCTACTGGTATGGTTTACCAGCCCCCACACTGGTAAAAACAGATGAACTGGACATAGGCGATGTAAACAGTGAGCAGCAACATGCCTATCATTCTCCGCAGGCATCGCCTGTGGAAACGATTGTTTCCCGTTATGAACTGGGGCCTGATTCCGTGAACAGTAAAGGAGCAGGAAAAGTTGAAGTATACCCCGCTCATAAAGAGGATGGCCGCTATACCACGGGCGCATCGGAATTTAACATTCGCCTGGATCCTGCCAACCAGGGCGCGCTGTTGCGCCGTATGCTGGATTACAGCCATCCTAACCAGAAAGCAGCAGTATATATTGCAGACAGCTCCGGTCGCAAATGGAAATTTGCAGGCACCTGGTATCTTGCCGGCGCCAACACCTGTATGTTCAGCCATCCGCCAAAGGAAACAGATAAAAGGATGTATAACGTACAAACCAGCAACCGCCGTTTCCGCGACGATGAATGGCTGATACCGGCGGCGCTTACCAAAGGCCGCAGCAGTATCCGGGTGAGGATCGTGTTTGAACCGGTGGAACAGGAACTGTATCCCGGGTATAAATTTCCGGGAAAGAATGCATGGAGTGAACTGCGATATACCGCATATAGTTACGTGGTGCCGGTTATAAAGAACTAAACATCTGGGAC
>NZ_DATMTE010000667.1:0-1738 GCF_035564935.1 Chitinophaga sp.
GTTGGTGGCGTATCCGGTGTGATGGAAATTCAACCCGGACCTGTAAACTGGGGTAGCTACAATCCGCTGCTGCTGCCAGGTACGGTACGCATGTGGCTTTATCACACCTTTGCAGCAGGCGGGAAACTTGCCAGCTCTTACCGCTTTCGCCAGATCAATTACAGCGCAGAACAATATCATGCGGGTATTATGCAAACAGACGGAGTGACCCCTTCACCTGGTGGCGTGGAGTATATGCAATTCATGGAGGAAATAAAATCACTAAGAAAACAATACAAGCCGGGTACACGTATTCCTGAAAAGCTGGCGGCCCGCTCAACAGCCATTCTTTGGAATCTTGAAAATTACTGGACAATTGACCGGCAAAAGCAAACCTTGCAATGGGATACCTGGAATTACCCGGTTAAATTCCTGGAAATAGCTAAATCATTTGGCGCACCGGTAGATGTAATTCCGGAAACTGCTGATTTGTCGAAGTATAAGTTTGTTATTGTTCCTGCATACGAAATGGTGGATAGTGCTTTGATAAAGAAGTGGCAGGATTATGTCGCTAAAGGTGGCCATTTGATCATTACTTGTCGTACGGCTACCAAAGATCGCATGGGGCATTTCTGGGAAACAGGATGGGCAAGCCCCCTATCCGGTTTGATAGGCGCCCGGGTTAAGGCAACTGATATGCTCCCAAACAGCGCCAAAGGAGATATCCTGATGAAATCAACTCACTACAGCTGGAATAACTGGGCCGATTTACTAACGCCTGATAAAAACACAGCGTCTCTTGCCGTATATGACAACCAGTTTTATAGCGGGGAAGCAGCAGTAGTAAAACATAAAATCGGCAATGGCAGTGTTACATATATAGGCGTGGATACTGATGACTCAAAACTGGAATCAGATATACTACAGGAGATATATACCGGCGCAGGTGCCACTATTGAGCATTATCCGCCCGGTGTATATGTTTATTGGCGGGATGGTTTTTATGTGGCAGTGAATTATTCCTCTGATAGTTATGAAATAAAAATGTCTGCCGGGGCCAACATATTGATCGGAAGGAAAATACTGGAACCAGGAGGAGTATTGGTTTGGAACGAGTAAAAAAATTTATAAAGATGAATAGTAAGTATTTATTTATTTCGATCTTATTTACTATTGTCAGCCACATCTGCCTGGCACAAACAGGTAAGGCTTCTTTTAAAGCAGACAGTGTTCCCACATTTCCTGATCCGCCTGCCGGATTTAATGTGCAGCGTAATGATGCACCTCACGGAAAATTAGCAGTGGTTCAATACAATTCAAAAACGCTCGGAAAACTTCGGGAAATGAGCGTATATACGCCTCCGGGATATTCCCCTGATAAGAAATATCCTGTGCTTTACCTGTTGCATGGTTTGGGCGCAGATTATCGTCAATGGGCAGAATGGTGCCAGGCAGACAATATTGCAGATAACCTGATTGCAGATGGCAAAATACAACCTGTAATAATAGTTTTTCCGAACTGTGATACTAAGCTGACCGTAACAGATACGTCGTCGGCCGGCCGTTCTGGAAGGGCAGATAATTTTGAAGGTTACAGAAAACCATTTGAAGAGGATTTACTGAAAGATATAATTCCATACATCGATTCACATTATTCTACTATCAGCGACTGTGAACATCGTGCATTGGCAGGTTTATCGATGGGCGGTGGACAGTCGTTAAATATAGGCTTGCATCATCTGGAAGCCTTTGCTTATAT
>NZ_DATMTE010000668.1:0-16290 GCF_035564935.1 Chitinophaga sp.
TGACTCAGGATTTTGATGATTTCGCTGATTTCACTGATTTGATCATTTTTGATTTTAAAGATTTTGGGGAGATCTAAGCGGATATTTTTGCTTAGATCTCCCCAAATCTTTTTAGTTACAAAATCCCAAAAAATAAAATCAGTGAAATCAGCGAAATCATCAAAATCCTGAGTCAGACAAAATTCGCATCGCCGAAGGCGATCACTACTTTATCGCCGAAAAAAGCCGGCCCCACCTGATGCGGTGATGATGAACGCTCATCCAGATGATCCACGCCTTCCCCACTATATGATCTTCCGGAACGTAGCCCCAGAAACGGGAGTCCATCGATTCCCGGCGGTTGTCTCCCATCATCCAGTAGTAATTCATTTTAAAGGTGTAGGTAGTTGTTTCCTGGTTATTGATATAGATCTTCCCGTTTACCACGCGGAGCGTATTGTGTTCATAGGTAGCTATAATACGGCTGTAAAAAGGTAGTGTAAGCGTATCCAGTTTTACGGTGGCGCCCTTACGGGGAATATACAGCGGACCGAAACAATCCTCATTCCACTCATAATGTTTTGTATCAAAAGGAAATACCCTGGAATCAGCAAAGGCGTCGTATACATACCGTTCCACGGTGGCGCCCATGGCTTTCAGGGTATCAATATTGGCGGTGGTAAGGTTATAGATGAACATACCGGAATCGCGCGTGGCGCGCTGAATATGATCTGTTCCCAGTACATCGCGCATTGAGTCTGTGAGTTCCTTTTTATCAGGCATAGTTACATAATACCTGGCTTCAAAATGTACCGGCGAAGCCGTAGCAGCATGATTGATATACACAATGCCGTCAATGATCTGCAGGGTATCGCCGGGAATGGCAATACACCGTTTGATCCAGTTTTCCCTTTTATCTACCGGCCGGACAACCGGTGCAGGATAATTTTCATGCACATACTCCGTACCCCGTGAACGTATATTTGTGTAGTAATCCTCATCATCTCCGGCAATGGTTTTCAGTACTGTGTCGCCGCAGGGATAATTGAATACCACCACATCGTTGCGCTGTATGCTGCTGAAACCGGGAAGCCGCGTATAAGGCCATTGAACTGCAGTGGAAAAGGGTTTGGTATTTTTGGTAAAAGGAAGGGTATGATGGGTGAAAGGCCAGGCCAGCGGCGTAATGGGAATACGGGGACCATAACTGATCTTACTGACAAAAATAAAATCGTTGATCAGCAGCGTTTTTTCCATGGAGGCACTTGGGATAACAAAGGCTTCAAAGATAAAGGTACGGATAAGGGTAGCGGCAACCACAGCAAAAAGAGCAGCTTCTATCCATTCTCTCACCTTCGATTTCTTCCTTGCGCCTTCTTCCGGCTGCTGTACATCGCTGAAAGAAAAATTCATTTTAAACCTGGTTTTGGGATAAGTAACTACTAACAATTTAACTAATTATACCCATATCCTTCTAAAATTTATATAAGCAGAAAAGGCTGCTGCAATGACGCAGTAAGTAACACTGAAAAGGCTTTACAGTACTATCATACAGCCGCTGACCACCGTTATAAAAATTAGTATTATTATACCAGGATCTGCAAAAAAGTATCATACCCGGTTATTCTTTTTAAAAAATTTGAGGAAGATAAAATCGTTTTATTAAATTGCTCTGCGTAACCACTTCAGTAGTTATACATTTACCCACGTTACAAACACAATTACCATGCATACGTCGAGACGTTCATTCATACAACAAACCGGGCTTATAGCCGCCGGTATGATGTTACCCGGCGCATTGTCTGCCATGACAGGCAACAAAGCGCTGCCAAAGAAAATAGGTTTACAGCTGTACACCCTGCGCGACCAGCTGGCCAAAGATCCCAAAGGCACCTTGGCTAAAGTGGCCGGCATCGGCTACAAAGAAGTAGAAACTTTTTACGGTTACCAGGGTGCAGGCGACACCGGCGAATTTTGGGGACTGAAGCCCGCAGAATTAAGCGCCGTGTTAAAACAATACCAGCTGAATACGCCCAGCGGCCACTATCAGCTCAATGATTACCTTACCAAAGGCAATGGCAACGCCGATGCATTGCAACCGCAAATAGACCTGGCAGCAGCACTCGGACAACAATACTTTATTGTGCCTGTGTTACCGCTTTCCCTGTGGGATAAAAAACTTGGGGCAGATGATTATAAGTTCATGGCCGAACAACTGAACAAAGCCGGTGAACAATGTAAAAAAGCAAACCTGAAGATCGGTTACCATAATCACTACTGGGAGTTCAAACCCCTGGCCGACAGCAGCAGCACCGGTTACGAGGTAATGCTGAAAGAAACCGACCCTTCACTCGTTACCTTTGAACTGGATCTTTTCTGGGCCGTAAAATCCGGACATGATCCCATCACCCTGTTTAAAGAAGCACCCGGCAGATTTGTAGCCTGGCATGTGAAAGACATGGATAAATCCAATACTGCCAGTCTTACCGCCACAGGCACTGAAAACAAAACCTCCATGGAACTGCTCTCCGGCGTCACCTTCGCAGAAGTGGGAACCGGCAGCATCGACTTCTCAAAGATCTTCGCCCAGGCAAAACTGGCCGGCGTAAAACACCTTTTCGTAGAACAGGACAAAATCACCATCGAACCATTCGACAGCATCACCCAAAGCTATAAATACGTGAAGAACGTATTACTGAAATAGCGGATTTTGTCTGACTCAGGATTAAACTGATTACACTGATTACACTGATTTGATTACTTTGGATTTAGAAGATTCGGGAAGATTTAAGCGGATACTTTCGCTTTTATCTCCCCGAATCATTTAAAATCCTAAAATCCTAAAAAATAAAATCAGGGTAATCAGTGTAATCAGTTTAATCCTGAGTCAGACAAAATTCGCGTAACTTGCGCGAAAGCAAGTAACATATGGCAATGCATGAATTTGAAACATTGGTGGAACTCTCTGTTCTTTGCCTGGATAAAAGCCAGGAAGAAGGACTGGACCGCAGAAGCCTCTTTTTTAACCTGTACAAATTACAACAGCAATACGATACCGCCTTCACACATTTCCGGGTAATGGACGTGTTAATCAAACATCATTTCGTATATACTTTTCCCGTTAGCGCACATCCGGCCTATACCCCCCATGCTGCCTGGTTTGACGCACTGGCTGCCAGCCGGAAATTCAGCTTCATATACCGCAACCCCACGGCGGAATGGGACCAGGAAACCAATCCGGTAGCCGGTTACGCCAATTTCGATTTTACTACCCAGTCTTACATTATGTATTGCGATGCCGGCTCTTTTCTCTGGGCCGATATGGCTGCCAATGGCGTCCTTACCGGTAATGATGCCATAGCGCCGGAGAAAACCGATATCTTCTCACTGGCACATGAAGTAGCGGAAGCCGCCGGCGAACAAAAAGATAAAGACGTGCTGGGCCTGTGGTACCAGTTGCTTCCTTACATGGTAATGGAAGCGGAACAGGAAGGAGAACCCATTCACTACAAAGCGCTGGAAGCTATCCTTGACCTGGTGGTAACTAACGATGCCATACCTGATGAAGGATTGCCGCCGGCAGATGAACTGCCTGAAGGCGGTGAACTGGGCAAATTCTGCAAATGGTGGTACGCCCCCGCAGCAGATAAAATGCCTGCCACTGCACCGGAACAAACAGAAGCAGAAATAGACCTCGAAGCCGTACCCTTTAAAGCACAGGTGGAAAAAAGCGCGGCATGGTACGAACAACAGGTAGCGGAAATACTGCAGGAAGCGAATACTGCCATCACAGAAATGGAAGACAACGGCGCCAGTGAAGCTACACAGCAAAATGTTTTCAGCCGCCTGCAGGAAGGACTGGTTTATGCAGATAAGGGACTGGAACTATCGCCGGATGAACCCGGGTTGCTGATGAACAAAGGCTCCATCCTCATGCTGCTGGAACAATATGACCAGGCGCTTGCCACTTACGATAAAGCACTCGCACTTGCCCCCGGTAATGCCTATGTGCATATGAACCGGGCAGTGCTTTTTTATCATATGGAACAGATCCCCGAAGCTATCGCCTCTTTTGAACGCCTGCTGCAGCTGGAACCGGGAAATGAATTTGCGCAGCAATGGCTCTCACACCTGAAAAACGAGGAACAATAAGCAAACAGAAGATATTGAAAAGGCGCCCGGCCCCGTATTGCCGGGTGCTTCAAACCCCGCGGACAAATTTACCTGGCGCAGCATTTTCACGATCTCTTAAGATCATCCGCATAACAGGATCAACGGTGCTGTTCATATATAAAACAGGACTCCCGTGTAAAAAAATACAATTCCGTTCATCTATTTTAAAACCCAAATACCGGATTTATTTACTAACTTATTAGGGATTAAATCTGGTAGCAAATGCCACAGGAAAACGACCAACAACACTATCCGCAAAAGAAGGATAAACATGAAGCCCGCCGCGACTTCCTGAAACAATCTTCCGCAGTGATGGCACTGGCGCTTACGCCACCGCTGGTAATAAAAGCGGCTCAGCACGATGAAGCCATCGCCGGTATCTTTGAGAAGATGCCTGTAAGCATGGAAATCAATGGAAAAAAAGTACAGGTTACGGTAGAACCACGCGTTACATTACTGGATCTGCTCAGGGAACAGCTACAGCTTACCGGCACCAAAAAAGGCTGTGATCATGGCCAGTGCGGCGCCTGTACCGTACATGTGGACGGGCACCGGATCAATTCCTGTTTAACACTGGCAGTGATGCAGGAAGGAAAAAAGATCACTACCATTGAAGGTATTGCTAATGGCGAACAACTACACCCGGTACAGGAAGCATTCATTAAGCACGATGGCTTCCAGTGCGGCTATTGCACCCCCGGACAAATCATGTCGGCCGTAGCCTGCATCCGTGAAGGCCATGCCGGTTCTCCTGAAGAAATAAGGGAATTTATGAGTGGTAATATTTGCCGCTGCGGCGCTTATGATAATATTGTTCATGCCATCATGGACGTAAAACAGGGAGGGAAAACAGTATGAATCAATTTTCCTATGTACGGCCCGCCAGCATGAAAGCCGCTGTTGATGCCGTGGCAAAAGACAAATCCGCCCGCTTTATTGCCGGCGGTACCAACCTGCTGGACCTGATGAAAAACGGTGTAATGATCCCGGAAAAACTGGTAGACATTAACCGTTTACCCTTGAAAGATATCCGGCTGAATGGCAACACACTTCATATTGGCGCCCTGGCGCTTAATAGTGAATTAGCCGCACATGAACTGGTAACCACACATCATCCGTTACTGTCGCAGGCCCTGCTGGCAGGCGCTTCACAACAACTCCGCAACATGGCCACTGTAGGCGGTAATATGATGCAGCGCACCCGCTGCACCTATTTCTACGATACTACTATGCCCTGTAATAAGCGCAGCCCTGATAGCGGCTGCGGCGCTATCGGCGGCATCAACCGTATGCATGCCATCTTCGGGGCAAGCGACAACTGCATTGCGGTACACCCAAGCGATATGTGCGTGGCGCTGGCCGCACTGGATGCTACCGTACTGGTAACCGGCCCCAAAGGTGACCGCCGCATTCCTTTTACGGATTTTCACCGCCTGCCGGGCAATACTCCCGAGCTGGATAACAACCTGGCAAAAGGAGAACTCATTACCGCCGTGGAAATTCCTGCTAACGCCTACACGAAAAATGTATACTACCTGAAGGTACGGGACCGCGCCTCCTATGCGTTTGCCCTGGTATCGGTGGCCGCCGCCCTGGACATCAGCAACAACGTGATCCGGAGCGCCCGCCTGGCTATGGGCGGGGTAGCGCACAAACCATGGCGACTGTATGAGGCAGAGAAAGCACTGGCCGGCAAGGCGCCCACGGAAGAAAATTTCCGCCAGGCAGCCACCATCGCATTGCAATCTGCCAAAACATACCCCCATAACCAGTTCAAAAAAGGTTTATCCGTAAACAGTATTCAAACCGCTTTACTAAAAGCCGCCAGCGTATGAAAAAGCAACAAACAGGACAGTCGATGGACCGTGTAGATGGCCGCCTGAAAGTAACCGGCGGTGCAAAATATTTCGCAGATCATCACCTGCCAGACCTTCTGTATGCCGCACTGGTATGCAGCCCCATCAGCAATGGCACCATCAGAAGCATCAACACCACCAAAGCATTAAAGGCCCCCGGCGTGGCGGATGTGGTATCCCACCTGAACGCACCACCGGTACCGGGATATAAAAATGACGACCCCGGCGCGAAAGATGGCCTTAAAATATTTAAAGATAACCGCATTTATTCCAACGGGCAGCCCGTAGCCGTAGTATTGGCCAACACGCTGGAACGCGCAGTGCATGCCGCTTCCCTGGTGGAGGTACAATACAACCAGGAAACACACTACACCGATATGAACGCCAGCATAGGCAAAGCTTTCCAGAATAACCGGATGAAAGACTATACGCGCGGCGAGGCAGATGCATGGAAAAAAGCGGCTGTTACCGTGGATGCCACTTATACCATCCCGCTGGAAGTACATAATCCTATGGAGCTGGCAGGCATCATTGCGCACTGGGATACGCCGGATACGCTGGTGCTGTACGCGAAAACACAGGGCGTAAAAAATGTGCAGGACACCGTGAAAAGATTGTTCCAGTTACCGGAACAGAATATCACCGTGCATTCCCGCTTTGTAGGCGGCGGGTTTGGCATGGGTTTACGCGTATGGCCCATGGAAGTAGCTACCATACTGGCCGCTAAGAAAATACGCAAACCGGTAAAGCTGGTGATCACACGCGAACAGATGTTCACCCTGGTGGGTTATCGCCCCAGTGCAGTACAGCAGCTAAGCCTTGGCGCTACCACCGATGGTAAGCTCACCGGCATCACCCATGAAGCGGTAGCCGTTACTTCTCCTTATGAAGATTTCACAGAAGGCATTGTAGCCATGAGTAAATTCATGTATGCATGCCCTAATGTAAATACCCGTTATAAACTGGTAGCACTCAACCTGAGCACGCCCGTTTGGATGCGCGGCCCCGGCGAAGCTACCGGCGCATTTGCACTGGAATCAGCCATTGATGAGCTGTCTTACAAACTCAACATCGATCCGCTTCAGCTCAGGATCCTGAACCATGCGGATACCGATCCCGAAAAAGACCTGCCTTTCTCCAGCAAATACCTGAAAGAAGCTTACGAACTGGGCGCGGAAAAAATCGGGTGGACTAACCGGAAAGCAGCTCCCCGCAGTATGCAGGAAGATGGGATGCTGGTAGGATACGGTATGAGCAGCGGTACTTTTGGCGCCTTCCGTGGCAAGGCTACGGTATCGGCTACACTAAAAGCCGATGGCTCCCTTATTCTCCGGAGCGCAGCTGCTGATATTGGCCCGGGTACCGCTACTGCCATGGTGCAGATAGCGGCAGATGTAACCGGTATTGCGCCTTCAAAAATACAATTCATGCTCGGTGAATCAACCTACCCTTTTGCACCACAGCAGGGAGGCTCTTCTACAGTATCTACACTTGGTAGCGCCGTAACAGACGCCTGTAAGGCATTGCAGCAAAAGCTGGCGTCTATGGCTATCAGTAACATACCGGCATTTAAAAATGCAGCACCGGAAAGCATTGTTTTTGAAGATGGACAACTGCTGAGAGCCGGTCAGCCGGAAAAAATAACTTACGAATCCATTCTCCAACAGCAACAGTTACCGGAAGTAAATGTAGTAGCTACCTCGCAAAGCGGGGAAGAAAGGAAAAAGTATTCCATGTACTCTTTCTCTGTACACTTTACCAAAGTACACGTACACCCGGATACGGGCGTAGTGCGGATAAAACATATTGTAAGCGTGGCCGATGCAGGCACCATCGTAAACACCAAAACCGCCCGCAGCCAGATGATAGGCGGCGTGGTAGGCGGCATTGGCATGGCCCTCACCGAAGAAGCCATACTGGATCACCGCTTCGGACGTTTTGTAAATAATAATTATGCAGACTACCACGTTCCCGTAAATGCAGATACACCTCCCACTGATGTGTATTTCATCAATAAAAAAGATCCTTACATCAACCCCATGGGATCCAAAGGTATGGGGGAAATTGCGCTGATCGGATTTGCTGCGGCGGTTTCCAATGCCGTGTATCATGCAACCGGCAAGCGCGTGCGTGATCTGCCCATCACCCCAGATAAGCTACTGGATGAAAAAAGCGCAAAGCAATGGAAAGTGGAAAATAAAATGAATACATGAAAGAACTGGAAGACATCATAAAATCATATTATGCCGCCTGCAGCCAGGGAATAAAAACAGCGCTGGCAACAGTAGTGCATGTAGAAGGCTCTGCTTACCGTCAACCCGGTGCAAAAATGCTGGTAACGGAAAATGGCGTCCTCACCGGCGCCATCAGCGGGGGCTGCCTGGAAGGCGATGCCCTGCGGAAAGCGCAGCTGGTAATGATGCAACAGCAGCCTATGCTGGTAACCTACGATACCAATGACGAAGACGATGCCAAACTGGGGGTAGGCCTCGGATGCAACGGTATCATTCACATATTGCTGGAGCCGGTGAATGCGGAAGATCCACTCAATGCGGTAACCATGCTGGAGGAAATAATATCCCACCGCGCCCCTGCCGTATTGGTGACCCTGTTTACACTACACCGGCGTAAAGGACCACAGCCCGGTACCTGCCTGGTATTAACGGCCAACGGTAAAATGCATCACTGCATACCGGACCAGCAGCTGCAAAGCGCTATCACCAGCGATGCACATTATGCCCTGCAATCACACACCTCATTCACAAAAACATACCTTTCTACCGGTAACGATTATACAACACATACCTCCTACATTCCGCCAGCGCCTCAACTCCTGGTGGCCGGCGCCGGTAATGATGTGATCCCGCTGGTAAAAATGGCGGCTCTCCTCGGATGGCATACCATTGTAATTGATGGCCGCCCCGGTTATGCCACCACCGCAAGGTTCCCGGAAGCTACACAGGTGCTCATGGCCAAACCCGCACAAGCACTCTCACAGCTGCAAACAGACCCGTATACCGCCGCTGTGCTGATGACGCATAACTATAACTACGACCTTGCCCTGCTGGCACAACTGCTGCCGCTGCCGCTCGCCTATATCGGCGTACTGGGCCCCGTTAAAAAGCTGCAACGCATGCTGGACGAACTGGCGGAAAACAACATCTGCGTTACCCGGCAACAACGGGCACGCATACACGGTCCCGCAGGGTTGGATCTGGGTGCAGAAACCGCAGCCGAAATTGCATTGTCAGTGATCAGTGAAATAAAATCTGTGCTGTCTGCCGCAGCGGCCACCTCATTGCGGGAAAAAACAACTGCCATTCATTCACGCGAACAACAGATCATCCTTCAACAACATCTATAATGAAAACAACCGGTATCATTATCCTGGCCGCAGGCGCCTCCAAACGACTTGGAACTCCCAAACAGCAACTCCCTTTCCAAAATAAAAGCCTGCTGCAAAATGTAGTACATGCCACCCATTACTGCAATATGCCCACCGTGGTAGTGCTGGGCGCCTTTGCCACCCAGATCAGGGAACAACTGGTCGCCGAAAAAGTACATACCGTTGTAAACCCCAACTGGCCGGCCGGTATGGGCGGCTCTATCCGTACCGGTTTACAACACCTGCAACGCATTGCGCCGCAGGTAAGCAATGCATTGTTACTGTTGTGCGACCAGCCCTTTATTACTTCCTCCCTGCTGGAAGAAATGATTACATTGAAAAATACTTCCGGTAAAGCCATTGTTGCCTGCACCTACGGCGATGCCACCGGTACCCCTGCCCTCTTTGGCCAATCATTTTTTCCACAGCTGCTGGCCCTGAACGGCCAGGAAGGCGCTAAAAAAATACTGCTGCAACACCCCGGGCAGGTTGCTACAGTACACTTTCCCCAGGGAGCAATAGATATAGATACCACCGCCGACTATGAACAACTGCTTACCAGCGGAAAATGATCAACCCGCAAAAAATATTTTTTGGTGAATAAAATGACATACTTATATTTGTCTACAAGATTGGTAGACTAATAAAAATCATACCCGCCATGAACACAGATCAAAATCATCAAAACCCGCGCCTGTTAAGCGCATCAACCAACCGCCCCTTAATAGCGGCATCTTATTGTTGTTGTTAACACCCACCCCACCCTGCGGTCGCTCCACCAATTGCCGCTACATCATTTCCCATTTCAACAACTGATTTATCACTGTCAACACAAAAAAATTTCGTCATGAAAACGACAAACCAACCCGTATTCTCTCTCTCCGGGGGAGTAACTGCAGCACATCTTGCATGGTTCCGCACCTATGGTATCATACAGTTTAAAAACTTCCTGGACAAAAACGCGCTCGCCACGGTGCATGAAGAAGTACAGCGCGTACAGGAATTACTGATCCGTAATAATATTCAGAAGGTAAATGGCATTCCGCTGAAATTCGGTACAGATGTGGATGGCAGCCCATTGATCCAGCGCATCGCCTTCGCCTCTCACTACAGCAATGTGCTGCGTGAATTACTGAAAGACCGGAAACTACAATCACTCACTACTTTGTTAGGTCCTTACTCCGGCAGGATCGGCGAAAATGAAAAAGACGGCCTGGTGGTAAATCATTATGTAAATACTACCGAGAGCCGGTTCAAACAACTGGGCTGGCACACGGATAGTCCACGCGACCTGTTCCTGGGTTCACGCATCCTTCCCATGCTGAATGTGGGTATTCACCTGGACAATTGCCCGTTGGATAACGGCGGTCTGAGAGTATTGCCCGGCACACACGAACAGGGCCTGTTCAAACTCCTGTTCAGGAAAAAATACTTTATCGATAACAACCCCGATGAAAAGGAAGCAGGCTTTGATATTGAAGCCGGCGACCTCACCGTTCACGACGGACGCCTCTGGCACCGGGTGCAGCAATCGCCCTATACCGGCGAAAAAAGCCGCAGAAGAGTGATGTACATTCCCATCATCACCGGTGCATATCAGCCTAAAACAATCGATAGTCCTACGCCTTTTTATCATAAACTGGCGCATCTCAAACAACATCTGTATGGCGGCAAACCGCAATGGACGAATATAAAAGCCCGGTCCGGAAGCCTTGCAGAAGTAAACACTCCATCTCTCTAAAAATACAATCCGATGTCATACGCATTAATAACCGGCGCAGCCAAAGGAATAGGAAAGGCCATTGCTGCACAACTCGCGGAAAGAAATTATCATCTGCTGCTGGTAGATATAGATGAAAAAACATTATCTGCCACAGCGGAAGCAATCGCAGCACAATATCACGTTAACGTACATACGCTGCACCAGGATCTGTCGGCGGCTGATGCATTACAAAATGTTACTGCCTGGAGCAGTACATGGCATGATTCCCTCTCCGTAGTGGTGAACAACGCCGGTTACGGCATCAACGGGGCCTTTGAACAGCTTACGTTGCAGGAGCAGTTCAATATCATTGATGTGAATATCAGGGCACAGGTAGGTTTGTCTTATGCCTATATACCGGTGCTGCGTAAATTTCCGAGAGCATACCTGCTTAATCTTGCCAGCACCACTGCCTATCAAACAGTGCCTTATCTTAACATCTACGCATCTACGAAGGCCTTTGCACTTTCTTTTACCCGGGGGCTCCGGTATGAGCTGAGGCATTCTCCCATATCAGTGAGCGTACTGAGCCCCGGCAGCACCGATACCGATTTTGTAAACAGGGCGCGCATGGGCGATTATACCCGCAACGTAGCCAACCGTTTCAACATGACGCCGGAAAGGGTCGCTAAAATTGCGGTGGACGGGCTCTTCAAAGGCAAAGCGGAAATTGTGCCCGGCTTTACCAATAAGCTGAATGCCTGGCTGCCAAAATTCTTCCCCAAATTGTTTGTAGAAAAAATTGCGGCGGGCATCTATGAGCCCAAAGAAAAAGAAGCTGGCACAATGGCACTCCCTACCTGATACCCAGGTGCTGCTTAATGAGAAAGCAGCATCGGAAATGATGCCGCTTTCCCAGGCATATGGGAATAACATTTGTAGTGCTGTTATAAAAAGATATGGCAACTACAGGCATTCATATTGGCACATCAGGCTGGAGCTATAAACACTGGAAAGAAATATTCTATCCTGCCGGGCTGAAGCCTGCTGATTATCTTTCTTTTTATGCAGGGAAATTCAAAGTCACAGAAATAAACACCAGCTTTTATCATCTGCCCAAACCCACTACGGTAAAAGGCTGGATAGAAAAGGTACCTGCACGGTTCTATTTCTGCCCGAAGATCAGCCGTTATATCACCCACGTAAAAAGATTGCTGGACCCCGAAGAATCTTTACCCAAATTTTTTGACCTGTTCGATCCTTTTTTAAAACACCTGGGGCCGGTACTGATCCAGCTGCCACCCTCTGCCGCGTTTGAAGAAGAAAGAGCCAGCCACTTTTTCAACGTGCTCACAAAAACCTACCGTGGTTATCATTTCGCATTGGAAGCCCGGCACAAAAGCTGGCTCTCTGATGAAGCAATGGCGCTGCTGCAGCAATATAAGATCGCCTGGGTTATTGCGCTGTCGGGCCACCGGTGGCCGTTTGCAGAAGCTATCACCGCAAAACATATCTATGTCCGTTTCCACGGACCCGACGGTAAATACGATAAACTATATCCTGAAAAAACGATGGATACCTACGCGGGAAAATTCAGGGAATGGCAGCAGGATAAACATACCATCTGGGCATTCTTTAACAACGACGGGCACGGTTATGCTTTGCAGAATGCCTCCCAACTCATTACTTTACTCAAATAATGAGCTGGTGGCCGTTACCAGGCGATACAAAAATTTTTATGGCAGCTACTTACTCAAATAATTCCTGCTCGTCTGTATAATAAGTTTTCCGGCCTCCACCGGTGTCTTTCTTAATAGGCGCGCCACCGGGACTTTCAGTTAATTTAGCGTTATGCACCAGCATAAAATCACGCACTTCGCCATTGATGATGTCCGGGTTACTTTTCAGGATCTTCTTTTCGGCTGCTTCCAGGATCTTCTTTACGGATTTTAAAAGCGCTTTGATCTTGGGCGCCGGTATTTTATTGCAGATGGAAAAAGGAGAGATCCTGGCGTCCCACAGGATATCATCTGCGTAAGCATTTCCAATTCCCAGCACATTATGCTGGTCCAGCAAATATTTTTTTATGGTAATCTTTTTCTTTGCCAGTTGTGCTTTAAGATAACTTTCATTGAAGTCGTCCGACAATGCATCAGGGGCTGTTTTATCTTCGGGATCCAGTTGAACGTTGGCGGCAGCCTGGAAATCCGTTAATGCCAGCCCGGTACCATCTGCAAACAACAACTCCGCGATGGTATGCTTTTGTTCATTCTCCTTTTCAAACAAATACAGCTTTCCATGCAGCATTAAGTGCATTCCCAGCACATGCCCGTTTTTAAATACAAAATGCAGCTCTTTTCCTACCCGTTGTATATGCTGCAACGGCTGTGCTTCCAGGGCGGCTTTCAGGTCTGCTTCTTTAACACGCAGTTTCTTTGCATTTTTTACAGTAACGGATTTCAGCTTTTTATGCAGCAGCGCCTTTTCCAGGTTATGGCGGAAGGCTTGCAGATCGGGTAATTCAGGCATGACGCTTTTTTTAAGATAAATTAAGGATTATGACGGAAATAACCACTTATACATATTTTTCATGTATGTGAACAGCCTGTTAAAAATACCCGTCTAACAGCCTCAGACGGGCCTTTGGCCGCACTTTCAAGGTAAAAAAGGTTATCTTTGCAGTCTATGTTTTCTCTAAACCAATAAAACCACGGAGTGTGAACATGAAATTGAAGCAAGTGATTAAACCGTTGATCTTTATTATTACTATTATTCTTTTCGTATTTCTATTTACAAACTTTACAAATCTTACCCCTGCAAAATCCACAGCCACCGCTCAACCGGCTACTGCTGTTAAAACGGATTCTGTACAACGGGAAAGCCTGTACGACATTATGCGGCTGGACACCACCGGTCTCTCAAGAGACGCATTTGAAAATGCCATGACGGGGTATGAGCATCTGCAGGAAAACGGACGGATTAAAAATCCCGATGTGTTGTCCATTATCGACTTCTCCCTGCCCAGTACAAAAAAGCGTTTATTTGTAATAGACCTGAAGAATAAGCTGTTACTTTTTAACACGCTGGTATCTCATGGCCGAAATTCCGGTAAAGATATTGCCAATACTTTTTCAAACAAGATGAACAGCTTTAAAAGCAGTCTTGGTTTCTATATCACCGGCGATACCTACACCGGCGAACATGGCTACTCCCTCCGCCTGGAAGGAGAAGAAGCGGGCATTAATGACAACGCCCTGAGCAGGGGCATTGTTATGCACAGCGCTGATTATGTAAATGACAAGCTCGGCAAATTACAGGGCTATATCGGCCGCAGCCTGGGTTGCCCTGCCATTCCCGAAAATGTACACCGTAAAGTGATCAGCAGTATCCGTAATGGGACCTGCCTGTTCCTTTACAGCCCGGATAAATATTATTCCGCACATACAAAGATCCTTGTAAAAGACAGCAGCGCGTCTTAAACTATTTAAACAGCTTTTGTTTAAATACCGCGTCATGCTCATATACATCGGAGGCAAAATGTAATTTGCCTCCTTCCACCCACGCAGTGAAATAAGTAATGATCACCGGTACCGGGTCCTTTACCGCCACAAATTTTTCTTTCCCGCTGTTCATTGCACTATCGATCTTTTCGTTGGTCCATTGAGGTGAATCCTCCAAAACAAACTGCGCCATTTTCACCGGGTCCTTTAACCGGATACAACCATGACTGTAAGCCCTGTTGTCCCGTTCAAAAAGTCCTTTCTCCGGCGTATCATGAAAGTAAATATTATAGCTATTGGGAAACAGGAACTTAACCCTGCCCAGCGCATTATGTTCGCCGGGCTTCTGGCGGATGACCGGCAAACCATTCGCCTGCCCTGTTACCTCCATATGTTTGGACGCCAGGTAACCCCTGTTACGCTGTATTGCAGGCAGGATCTCCTTCCGCACAATACTGCGGGGAATATTCCAGTACGGGCTGAATACTACCTGGTTCAGCATTCCCGAAAACATAGTGGTGCTGTGTCCTTCTTTTCCCACCACAATATCCATATCAAAGAGGCGCTTATCTCCATCCGTTACATGCAGCACAAAGGCCGGTATATTTACGAGGATCAGCTTTCCCTGCGGCTTTACAGGCATCCATTTCATGCGTTCCATATTCACCAGCAACTGCTGCAGCCGCTCCTCCGCGGAAATATTCAGTGCATTGATCACCGTATCGTTCAATACACCGTTCTGCGTATACCCGTTACTGTTACGGAAGGTATTGATGGCCGTTTCCAGTTCATCGTTAAATATATCGGTGCTGTCGCCTGGCTTTAACTCACCGGTGATCTGCAGCCGTTTTTTCACTGCGATGATCCCGGGTGATGACTGTCCTTTCTTTAACCCTTTCTTTACCAGCGGTACCGGCTGCCAGCCTCCTTTGCGGACATATTCCCGGTAGGCTTTAAGCGGTTCCTTCATAGGGGCTACTGCCGGGAATATCTTATCATTGGTTTGAAGCATGGAATCGGCCAGTTCCATTACCGGGTAGCGTTGTGCCGGTACCATATGCTCCAGCTGGCCAATGCTCCCGCCGGTTTCCCGGAAATAGTTAATGAGCCGCCAGGTAAGTTGCAGTTCTGTTTTAATAACCTCCTTGTCGGACGGGTTGATCACCAGGCTGTCTTCATCCATCAGGTCATTCAGGCGCCTGTCCAGTGCGCGGTTGCTTACACTGTCTTTGCTGTAATTATACAGGCTCCTGAAAGCAGCCGCCTGTTCTACCGGTCCCCGGCTGTCGAACCACGCAAATTCAAAATTACGGGCATTATAAAAGCTGCGGAGCCGGTTACCAATGGTATCATCCAGTTTTTGTGAAGTAATGAATGCCGCTATGGCGGAGCTGTCCAGGAACAGGTCGTTATAGGCGTTTTCCGGGGTTATCCCGGTATTGCGGGGACTGATATGCTCACCAGATGTAGCCGGGGCTGAAGGGGAACTACAGCCATTCAGCAGGTATGCAAACAGTGTGATCAACAGGAGCTTCTTCATACCCTGTTGCCTATCAAATTAAAAGCCGTTTACGGGAATGCACCGCTATACTGGGTAAACACAGTAGCGGGCGTAGCCGCTGCGGAACAAACTGTGCATATAGTGCAACAAAAAGGTCTTCCTGCCGGCTGCAGGAAGACCTTTTCACAAAGCAT
>NZ_DATMTE010000669.1:0-9671 GCF_035564935.1 Chitinophaga sp.
CCATCTCCAGCCAGCTGTATGCCCAGAAAATACCGGTTAATAAATACGGACTGGCGGTGCTGGGCACCAAACAACAATATGACCAGTTGGTAAAAGCCGACAGCAACCAGCAGCTGGTAAACCTGGAAAAATATATCCCGGGCATTAAAAAAGATGTACGTTACGCTACTACCAATAACTTCACCAAACAACAACTATACACCAGCACCGGTATCTACCTGCGCCTCCCTGCCGCAAAGGCGCTCCAAGCCGTGCAGGAATCGCTCCGCAAAAAAGGATATGGTCTGCTCATTTACGATGCCTACCGTCCTTATCATGTAACGGAAGCCATGTTTAAAATAGTTCCCAACGACCTGTACGCGGCAGATCCCCGCAAAGGATCGGGGCATAACCGCGGCGTAGCCATAGATCTCAGTATGGTAAACCTGAAAACAAACAAGCCCGTGGCCATGCCTACGGACTTCGACGATTTTACCATGAAAGCGCATCAGAACTACATCCCGCAAGATCCCGCCGTAGCGGCTAACCGCAAATTGTTAAGAGATACCATGCGGCAACATGGCTTTAAGGGAAGTTCTACAGAATGGTGGCACTTCTATCTCCCCGATTATAAAAAATACCCGCTGATGGACATCGCCATCGGCGATCAGGGTATTGTTACTGTATCCACACGATTGGCAATTCCCTCCCACTTCAGGTAATAGGTGCCATTACCGGGAGGAGTAAAAGCATAGGTTTTTGTTTGTCTGGTATAAGCCTGGGTACAGGGGGTACAGGTATTAAGGATGTATTCCGCTTTGACTACCACGGTGTCCCCGTTCTTTGACGTTACTATTTTATTGATGGCGTAGCAGGAATTATTGAAAATGCAGCTTACATCATAAAAAACGCCGTTCTGTCCATTTACATTATTGGTGCTTTTCCCCAGGTATTTGGCTTCCTGGATGGGTATCCATCCATATTGGGAGCAATTATCCGCTTCTTTGCTGCAAGCGGTAAAAAATAAAATAACCAGGAGTAAGGGAATTGTTTTCATCAGGGTTTATTTCTCTCCTGTAAAACGGAGCGGGCTTAACAAAAGTTACAGCGGGTAGATCGCCTTCGGCGATGAAAATTGTCTTGGAGCAAGATTACGCTGATTATACTGATTAGCTGGATTTTTATTTATCAGATTTTCTTCTGTTTGATTTTAAACATTAGGGGAGATAAAAGCAAATAACATATCCGCTTTTATCTCCCCTAATCCTTTAAAAAATCTCAAAACAAAAATCCAGCTAATCAGTATAATCAGCGTAATCTTGCTCCAAGACAATTTTCATCGCCGAAGGCGATCCTAGTATATTTTATTCAGTGCGTCTACGTATGCGTGTACGGAAGCGTTCACGATGTCGGTAGAAATACCGAAGCCGTAGTACGACTGCCCGTTATGCTTCACGCGCATATTTACTTTGCTTACATCTTCACTACCGCCGCGCATGGATTGAATATTAAATTCATCCAGTTCAATATCGTCTTTAATGATATCGTGGATAGCGTTGATGGTAGCATTTACAGGACCATTACCCGCGGCGCTGGCTTCTTTTTCTTCGCCGTTAACACGCAGTTTAACGGTGGCCATCGGGCGAAGCGGATCGCCGCATACCACCTGCAGTAAGGTTACCTTAATGGCATTATCGCCATAGGTTTGGGCATCGCCGTCACCCATCAGTTCCAGCAGGTCGGCGTCTGAAATTTCTTTTTTAGTATCTGCCATCAGCAGGAAGCGCTGATACACGTCGTCGATGTTCACCTTTTCCAGGTTGTATCCGAGCCTTGATAAGTGATGCTTCAGTGCATGACGGCCGCTGCGGGCAGTGAGGATAATGGAGTTGGAATTGATGCCCACGTCTTCCGGGTTCAGGATCTCGTAGTTTTCGCGGTGTTTCAGTACGCCATCCTGGTGGATACCGGAGCTGTGTGCAAAAGCGTTGCGGCCCACAATAGCTTTGTTAGGCTGTACCGGCATGTGCATCATGGTTTCTACGAGATTGCTGATTTCGTAGATGCCTTTTGAATTGATCTGGGTATGATATCCTAACGCATGATGCGTTTTCAGGATCATGGCCACTTCTTCCAGGGAGGTGTTACCGGCGCGTTCACCGATACCATTAATGGTACATTCCACCTGGCGCGCGCCGTTCATAACACCTGCAATGGTATTGGCAGTAGCCAGGCCAAGGTCGTTATGACAGTGAACGGAGATGATGGCTTTATCGATATTGGAAACATTGTCTACAAGATACTTAATCTTTGCGCCGTACTGGTCGGGCAGGCAGTAGCCATTGGTATCGGGGATATTAACGGTGGTAGCACCGGCTGCAATCACGGCTTCGATCATGCGGGCCAGGTATTCGTTGTCAGCACGGCCTGCATCTTCTGCATAAAATTCCACATCATCGGTAAACTTGCGGGCATAGGATACAGCGGCTACTGCACGTTGTAAAATTTCCTCGCGGGTGCTGTTGAATTTGTATTTAATGTGCATATCGGAAGAACCGATACCGGTATGGATACGTTTACGTTTTGCAAAGCGTAAAGCATCCGCTGCAGCGTCGATATCTTTATTATTGGCGCGGGTAAGCGCGCATATTACCGGTTCAGTAACGGCTTTGGAAATTTCCACCACGCTCTGAAAGTCGCCGGGACTGGAGATCGGGAAACCTGCTTCAATAATATCTACGCCGAGTGCTTCGAGTTTTTTGGCTACTTCAATTTTTTCAACGGTTGTCAGCTGACAGCCGGGGACCTGTTCTCCATCACGCAAGGTGGTATCAAAGACGTATACACGATTTTTATCCATGATAGTGTAATAATTTTATTGAATGATTAATTCAGATTCTCTAATACTTTGGCGCCCATAGCATCGGTGCCCATAATGAAATCGTTCACCGTGTGTTTATTCGCGATGTCCATTGTTCTGTAGCCTTGTCTGAGCGTAGCTTCCACCGCCTTGATCACACGTTGTGATTCTGTTTTCAGGCCAAAGGAAATATCCAGCATGAGAGCGGCAGATAAGATAGAAGCCAGCGGATTGGCAATGCCTTTACCGGCAATATCATGTGCAGATCCGTGGATAGGCTCATAAAAACCGGTGCTGTCACCCACAGAGGCAGATGCCAGCATCCCCATTGAACCGGCGATCTGTGAGGCTTCATCGGTAAGGATATCGCCAAACAGGTTGCCGGTAACTACCACATCAAAGCGTTTGGGATCCTTGATGAGCTGCATGGCGGCGTTGTCGATGAACATATGTTCTGTTTCCACATCAGGATATTCCTTTGCTACTTCCTGCATCACTTCCCTCCACAGGCGGCTTGCTTCCAATACGTTTGCTTTATCCACAGAGCAAAGCTTTTTGCGGCGGGTGCGTGCAGCTTCATATGCTTTACGGGCAATACGCTCCACTTCATAACGATGATAGATCATCAGGTCGGAAGCTGTGTTACGATCGGCAGTCCTGATCTTTTCACCGAAGTATACATCGCCGGTGAGTTCGCGGAAAAAGAGAATATCTGAACCACGAAGTATTTCAGGTTTAATGCTGGATGCCTCCAGCAGTTCATCAAACAACTTTATCGGGCGGAGATTCGCATACAATCCCAGTTCTTTCCTGATCTTTAGCAAACCTTGTTCAGGCCGCACTTTCAGGGTAGGATCGTTATCGTATTTAGCATGACCAATAGCGCCGAAGAGGATAGCATCGGAATTTCTTGCTTTCTGCAATGTTTCTTCAGGCAGCGGATCCCCGGTGGCTTCAATGGCTACGTGGCCCATAATACCTTCTTCGAAGGTGAAAGTGTGATGATAATTTTTGGCTATCGTTGTCAGCACTTTTTGTCCCCATGCCGTCACCTCCTGTCCGATCCCATCTCCGGGTATAACTAGTATTTTCTTCTCAACGCCCATATTTGTTTTTAGCTTTTTAGTATTTAGCTTTTTGATGATTAGAAATTATATGTTCTTGTGGTTTCGTATTGTTCTATTTCTTTACGGAGGCTCAGCAGGTAATCAATATCATCATACCCGTTGAGCAGGCATGTTTTTTTGTACTGGTTGATATCAAAGTTTTCCATTTCGCCGGTGCTTACAATTTTTATGAACTGGTTTTCCAGGTCTACTTCCAGCTGTGCTTTAGGATCAGCGGCTATGGCTTTAAAGATACGGTCCAGGAAACCTTCTGATACCTGGATGGGCAAAATAAAGGTGTTAAGGGCGTTATTTTTAAAGATATCTGCAAAAAAACTGCTTACCACTACTTTAAAACCAGCATCCGCAATGGCCCATGCAGCGTGCTCCCGGGAGGAGCCGCAACCAAAGTTTTTACCGCCTACCAGGATCTGGCCGCTGTAAACAGGATTGTTCATTACAAAATCAGCCTTCGGTGTATTATCGGCGTTATAGCGCCAGTCGCGGAACAGGTTTTCACCAAAACCTTCCCTGGTGGTGGCTTTCAGGAAGCGCGCCGGGATGATCTGGTCGGTATCTATATTTTCGATGGGTACAGGTACCGCAGATGAAACGAGGTGTTGAAATATTTTACTCATGTTGATTTCCGGTTTAAATTTTTGTGGCGGCTACTCTCAGGCGCACATAATCTGCATACAATTCGCCGTTCTTCATCAGGTGTGGCGCCAGTTCATGTTGTACCTGCTGCAGGATGGCGTTCTTATCTTTTTCCGGTACACCGGCAAAGAAGTGGGCGCCAAACATTTCCAGCCAGTCGCTGATGCCTGTTTCCGGGTTCACCAGTTTCGAAGGGCGGTCGAAAAAGTGTACCCTGTCTATTTTAAAGCCCTCCTTTTCCAGGAGCGTGGTATATTCCGCCGGGGAAGGGAAATACCAGAAGGGTTCGTAGGTATATCCCCGCTGCTGCATCGCCTTTTCCAGGTAGATAAGGATCTGCTGCACATTGCCTTTGCCGCCCATTTCAATCACCAGCCGTCCGCCTTTCTTCAGCTGTGCATACATCCGGCTGATGGCCTTTTCCTTTTCGCGTACCCAGTGGAGGGTGGCGTTGGAAAAGATACCGTCGAATTGTTGTGGCAGGGAAAAGGTAGTAGCGTCGGCCACTTCAAAGGTAATACCCGGAAAGTGTGCGCGGGCGCTTGCTATCATGGCGGCGGAGGCGTCTATTCCGGTTACAGCGGCGCCTTTCTGTGCCAGCTGTGCGGTGAGCTCTCCTGTGCCGCAGCCCAGGTCCAGGATGCTTTCCCCGGATTGTGGCTGCAACCAGTCAATCAGGCTGTTGCCGTATTCAAACACGAAGGCGTGTTTCTCTTTGTATAAGTCAGCGTTCCATTGATCCATAGCGTTCGGCTTTATATTAACTGTCTTACGTCTGTTACTTTACCCGTAATGGCTGCGGCAGCCGCGGTGAGCGGGCTGGCGAGGAAAGTACGGGCATTGGGTCCCTGCCGGCCTTCAAAGTTACGATTGGAGGTGGAGATGCAATACATGCCTGCGGGCACTTTGTCTTCGTTCATGGCCAGGCAGGCGGAGCAACCCGGTTCACGCAGCTGGAAACCTGCTTCAGCAAATATTTTGTCGATGCCTTCTTCCATTGCCTGGGCTTCTACCTGTTTGGAGCCAGGAACGATCCATACCACTACATCATCAGCTTTGTGTTTCCCTTTCACAAAGTCGGCTACCAGGCGTAAGTCTTCAATGCGGGAGTTGGTACAGCTGCCAATAAACACATAATCCACTTTTTTACCCAGCAGTTCAGCGCCGGGTTCCAGGTCCATATACTCCAGTGATTTTTTGAAAGATGGTCTTTCTTTTTCGTCGAGCTGCTCCAGGGCAGGGATATGGCGGGTAACGCCCATACCCATACCAGGATTCGTACCGTAGGTGATCTGTGGTTCTATATCGGCGGCGTCAAAGGTGAGCACCTGGTCAAATTCGGCGTCGCTGTCGGAGTACAGGGTTTTCCAGTATTCGAGGGATTTGTCCCAGTCCGCTCCTTTGGGAGCAAACTCGCGGCCTTTAATATATTCGAAAGTAATATCGTCTGGTGCGATCAGTCCCCCGCGGGCGCCCATCTCAATACTCATATTGCAGATGGTCATACGGGCTTCCATGCTGAGGCTGCGGATAGCTTCCCCTGCATATTCCACGAAGTAACCGGTAGCGCCGGAGGCGGATATTCTGGAGATGATATAAAGAATGATGTCTTTAGAAAGTACGCCCTTGCCCAGTTGCCCGTTCACTTCTATCTTCATCCGCTTAGGTTTGTATTGCAGGATGCACTGGGTGGCCAGCACCTGTTCCACTTCGGAGGTGCCAATACCGAAGGCCACCGCGCCAAAGGCCCCGTGGGTGCTGGTATGGCTGTCGCCGCAAACAATTGTCATGCCCGGCAGGGTAATCCCCAGTTCGGGTCCTATTACATGTACTATGCCCTGGAACCGGTGGCCCAGGCCATACAGCTCCACGCCAAACTCAGCGGTATTTTTAGTGAGCATTTCTACCTGGCGGCGGCTCAATGCTTCCTTAATGGGCTGATCCTGGTGCAGGGTGGGCACGTTGTGATCGGCGGTAGCCCTGGTTTTAGCGGGGCGGAACACGGGGATGCCACGCTGGCGGAGCCCGTCAAATGCCTGGGGACTCGTCACCTCATGAATAAAGTGCGTGTTGATATACACGGCATCGGGATGCCCCGGCTTGCTCACCACGATGTGGCTGTCCCAGATTTTATCGAATAACGTTTTTCCCATCCTTTTGCTTCCTTTTATA
Source organism: Chitinophaga sp. (assembly GCF_035564935.1). GTDB lineage: Bacteria > Bacteroidota > Bacteroidia > Chitinophagales > Chitinophagaceae > Chitinophaga. The sequence continues at coordinate 6,775 of NZ_DATMTE010000669.1, forward strand.
ATTGTTTATACCTTCAAATCTAATGGTCATTAATTAATTGCCATATCGCTAAATTTGCTTTAATTACAACCTTTAAACACAGCCGATACACATTAACGCACTGTTTATCAATTATTTACAAGATTTTAATAACGATGCCCAACAGTCAAAGTGATGCATTATTCATATTAATAAAAACCTTAACAAAAGCCGAAAAACGCAATTTTCAGCTGGCGTTCAATAAAAACAACACCAAGGAAGACGTCCTTTTTATCCAGTTGTTCAATACGCTGGACAAAATGAAGGACTACGATGAAGAGCAGATCCTGAAAAAAATAACAGATATAAAAAAGCAGCAGCTGTCTAACGTAAAAGCACATCTTTACAAGCACCTGTTATCCAGCCTGCGGCAGCTATATAAACAAAAGGACCCCCTGATCGACCTGCGCGAGCAACTGGATCATGCGCGGGTACTGTACAATAAAGGACTGTATAACCAGAGCCTGAAAATACTGGCCAAAGCCAAAACCATGGCGCTGGAACAGGAAGAGGTGATGCTCACCTATGAAATTGTGGAGTTCGAAAAACTGATTGAATCCCGTCATATTACACGGAGCCTGGAAAACAGGGCGGAGGTACTGAGTGCGGAATCCAGGCAAATTGAGCAGCAGCTCACCAATATCAGCCGCCTCTCTACCCTTTCCCTACGGATGTATGGCCTGTATCTGAAGCTGGGTCATGCACGCAACGAGCGCGACGCTGAAATGGTGAAGTCCTTTTTTGAAAGCCAGCTGCCGGCGCTGCAACATGCGCATATGAGCTTTTACGAAAAAGTGTACATGTACCAGGCATCAAGCTGGTACTATTATATTTTGCAGGACTTTGTGATGTATTACCGCTACACGCAGAAATGGGTGGACCTGTTCCGCAAATACCCTTCACTGCAGCAAACGGATATGGACCTGTACATCAAAGCGCAGCATAACCTGCTCACGGCGCATTTTTATACTTCCAACTTTGAAAAGTTCAAGACAGCGCTGACCGACCTGGAGGAATTTATCCGCGATAACCAGGATAATTTTCATGAAAATACCCGCACTTCGGCCTTTGTATACCTGTATACCGCCAAAATAAACCGCTACTTCCTGGAAGGCACGTTCAGCCAGGGTTTGGCGATGGTGCCAGAACTGGAAACGGAGATCACTAAACATACGCTTAAGATAGACCAACACCGCGTGCTGGTATTCTACTATAAGATTGCCTGCTTATATTTTGGTAGTGGTGATAACAATAAAGCTATCGTTTATCTTAATAAGATCATCAACTTAAAGATCGGTAACCTACGGGCGGATATCCAGTGCTTTGCGCGGATCCTGCATCTCATTGCACATTATGAACTGGAGAATTACAGCCTGGTGGAATACCTGATCAAATCTGTTTACCATTTCATTTCCAAGCATAAGGATCTTGGTTTGGTGATGGAAGAGATCATGAAATTCCTCCGCCGTTATATTTACGCCAATCCCAAAGCATTACGCAATGCTTTTGTGGACCTGAAAGACCGGCTGGAGCAGATTTCAGAAGATCCGTATGAACGCCGTTCCTTCCTTTACCTGGATATCATTTCCTGGCTGGAAAGTAAGATAGAGGGCATACCGGTACAGGAAGTGATCCACCGGAAATTTGTAAATAAAGAGAAACGCATTTAAATAAAATATACGAGCATATGTCTGCCGAAAAACACTATCACTTTGTTGCCCTCTCCGGCAGTTTACGGAAGGGTTCTTACAACACTATGGCACTGAAAGCGCTGCAACAACTGGCGCCCTCCAACATTACCGTTGAACAGGTATTCTTTGATAAGATCCCGATGTATAATGCCGACCTGCATACAGAGCAGTTGCCGGAAGAAGTAGTGCCGCTGGTACACAAGATAAAGGAATCTGACGGGGTGATCATTGTTTCACCGGAGTACAACTACTCTATTCCCGGTGCACTGAAAAACGCGATAGACGTGGTTTCCAGGCATCCGGACAAACCTTTCAGTGAAAAAGCGGTGGCTATTATGGGCGCCTCACAGGGTCAGATAGGTACTGCGAGAATGCAATACCATTTACGCCAGGTAATGGTATTCCTGAATGCATTTGTGATCAATAAACCTGAGATCATGATCAGCAGTGCCCAGCACAAATTTGATGAAAACGGCAACCTCACCGATGAATTTCTTATTAAACAATTCCCGCTGCTGCTGCAGTCGCTGGCCCGGCTGAGTGATAAAATGGGTCATGAACCTGCTTCTATATAAGGTTCATAAGTACGGTATTTTGTAAAGAAGATGATGGCCGACGCTGTTTGCAACAGCAGAACAGCCGGCCATTCATAATGACCGAGCACCATAAACAGCACAATGAAAGAAGTGAGCATGGTATAACGTACATGCACCTCCGGGTTCATTTTCGGGAAAAACAGCATGGTACGGAACAGGATCAATAACGACAATGCCGTGCAGAAAACCGTTATCAGCCCCCACGGCGTTGTTTTCGTATATGCATTAACGGTAATGATGATCATCTCCGGTAAAAAAGTAATTACATACACGCCGATTAGCCGCATATAGTGAGAGAACAAACGAACAGGAAGGTTCTCCATAAAATTGAGATAGGTATCATCAAAGGCGCGGTGATGCACCATCAGCTGCATATGTGTAAGCACGCTGATCATTACGCCCAGCTGCAGCCCCCGCAGGTCAAAATAATCGCCCCTTGTCATAATCAGGAAAGTAAGCCACAATACGCCCGCAGATACCAGCTTGGTGCTCACAATACGGCGTGGGAAGCTGGTAAACAGCTCATACAGGAAAAACAATACCGGCGGTTTTGTAAAATGCCGGTTCATCCACCGTTGCAGGTGGCCGGTGA
>NZ_DATMTE010000670.1:0-9975 GCF_035564935.1 Chitinophaga sp.
TTGCGGTTTAATGGATAATCGTGCGCACATATTAAAACGGTGGACTCTTGTCAGCTTCCTGCTGTGTTTACAGCTCGTAACTGCTGTTCTGCCTTCATTGGCCGCACATCGCCATTATTTTCTGTTACCGGATCTGCAAAAACAACAGGTTGAACAGGACAGGCTGTTAAGTCTTGTTAATAAAATCCCTGTACATTTCGATGCCGACGATGATGGCGCAGAAGTGTGGCACATCACCAAACACCGGCGTAAACCGCGCTGGTACCTTAATGCAGCTGCTCCGCAGGTAAGTACTGCTACCCGTATTGTATATCTCGATGCAGATAATACTGCACGCAGCATTTATATTCCTGAGAATAAAACCGGTGAGTACGGCCGTCAGAAATCCTTTCTGCCTGCCTACTATTCCTTCCTCTTCCGGTTTACTCCCTTTTGAATACCAGCACATTTCTTATCGTAATCTTTTTTAATTTTTTTTAGGGAGATGCCTGCATTTTCTGCCGCTATAGCAGATGGCCTCCTGTTGTGTTGTATTCACCCATTCCGGTTATTCCGGGATCAATATTTTATTGCTATGCGTCAATATACAGGGATCTTAACATCGCTGATCGCTCTTTTTATGGCTGGTTGCGCCACCAAAGGAGAAAGTACCAACAAAGAGGATCTTAAAGTTTTACCGGTTACCACACTGGTAACAAAAGACACCGTGTTACACCGTTCTTATGTAACAGATATCCAGGCCGTACAAAATGTGGAAATACGCGCCCGTGTTAACGGGTTCCTTGATAAAATATTTATTGATGAAGGCCAGGAAGTAAAAAAAGGACAGCTGCTGTTCGGTATCAGTGATGCCGAATACCTCGCCGAGCTGGCAAAGGCCAAAGCTGTGCTGAGCAGTGTAGTAGCGGAAAGCAAAGCCGCCGCCCTGGAACTGGACCGGGTAAAATTACTGGTAGAGAAAAAAGTGGTAGCGCCTTCCGAACTGGAAGTAGCCAATGCCAAGCTGGCTGCCGCACAGGCGAAAATAGAAGAGGCCCGCTCTGCCGCTTCCAACGCCGAAATGCGCTTATCGTACACCAGTATCCGCGCCCCTTTCGATGGCATTGTTGATCGTATCCCTTTAAAGAAAGGAAGCCTGATCAGTGAAGGCACCCTGCTTACATCAGTATCCGATACACGCGACATCTATGCTTACTTCAACGTATCAGAAACTGAATATCTCCAGTACAACAAAGCACTGGCAAAAGGCGATAACAGTTACCGCAAAGTATCACTGGTACTGGCAGATGGTACCGATTACAATCACCCTGGTAAAATAGAAACCATAGAAGGTGAATTTGAAGAAAACACCGGTTCCATTGCCTTCAGGGCCCGCTTTCCTAATCCTTCCAAGCTGCTGAAACATGGCGCCAGCGGGAAAGTGCGCCTTACCACCGAAATGGACAGCGCGGTGATCATCCCGCAAAAAGCGGTATTCGAAATGCAGGATAAAAACTATGTGTTCGTGGTAGACGGCGCTAATAATGTGAAGATGAGAAACTTTGTTCCACAGGCCCGCTTCGCACATTTCTACATCGTTGAGTCCGGGCTGAAACCCGGCGAACGCATTGTATGCGAAGGTGTGCGCAATATCCGTGACGGTGTCCGGATTTCACCACGCGGCGTGCCAATGGATAGTTTACTCAGTTTATAATCACAGCTCCTTAGCTGAAACCACGGAACAATGTTTGAAACTTTTATAAAAAGACCGGTGTTATCACTGGTCATATCGCTTATTATCACATTGGTAGGCCTGCTGGCCCTGTTTACCTTGCCGGTTACCCAGTTTCCGGATATTGTGCCGCCTTCTGTAACCGTAACGGCCAAATACACCGGCGCCAATGCGGAAGTATCTGCCAAAGCCGTATCTACACCGCTGGAAAGGGCTATCAACGGGGTGCCGGGTATGACGTATATGTCGTCTGTATCCAGTAACGACGGGATCACGGTGATCCAGGTATTTTTCCAGGTAGGTACAGATCCCGACCAGGCGGCCGTAAACGTGCAAAACCGCGTGGCCACCATTATTGATGAACTGCCGGAAGAAGTGATCAAGGCGGGTGTTACCACAGAAAAAGAGGTGAACAGTATGCTGCTGTACCTCAACGTAATGAGTGAAGACACCACCCTTGATGAACAGTTCATCTACAACTTTGCAGATATCAATGTACTCCAGGAATTAAAACGTATCGACGGTGTGGGCCGCGCGGAAATCATGGGCGCAAAGGAATACGCCATGCGCGTATGGCTGAAACCTGATCGCATGCTGGCTTACAACGTATCGGCCGACGAGGTGATACAGGCCATCCGCAAACAGAATATTGAAGCCGCTCCCGGTAAAACCGGCGAAAGCTCCGACAGGGACCCGAATATGCTGCAATATGTATTACGGTATACGGGTAAATTCTTTGAGCCCGAACAATACCGGCAGATCGTATTGCGCGCGGGCCAGGATGGATCGGTGCTTCACCTGAAAGATATTGCCGATGTGGAATTTGGCTCGCTCACCTACAGCATGGTATCCAAAACAGACGGTAAACCCTCCGCCTCTATCATGCTCAAACAGCGCCCCGGTTCCAACGCCCGCGATGTAATTAACAATGTGAAGGCAAAAATGGAAGAAATGAAGCAATCCTCGTTTCCTCCGGGCATGACCTTCAACTTCAACTACGACGTATCCCGCTTCCTGGATGCTTCTATCCATGAAGTGGTGAGAACATTATTTGAGGCGTTCCTGCTGGTATTTATCGTGGTATTTATTTTCCTGCAGGACTTCCGCTCCACCCTCATTCCTGCCCTTGCCGTACCGGTGGCATTGATCGGTACGCTGGCCTTTATGCAGATGATGGGCTTTTCCATTAACCTGCTTACGCTTTTTGCCCTGGTACTGGCTATCGGTATTGTGGTAGATAATGCCATTGTAGTGGTGGAAGCCGTGCACGTAAAGATGAGCGAAGAACACCTGCCTCCCATGGAAGCCACGCTGGCAGCCATGAAGGAGATCAGCGGGGCATTGGTGGCTATCACGCTGGTGATGTCCGCGGTATTTATACCGGTGGCATTCCTGTCTGGTCCTGTTGGAGTATTTTACCGGCAGTTCTCTCTCACACTGGCCATCTCTATCGTGATATCGGGCATTAACGCAGTAACGTTAACGCCTGCACTCTGCGCCATCATGTTAAAAGACACACATGGCAAACCCCGTAAAAAGAACCTGCTGCAGCGTTTCTTTAACGGCTTCAACAAAGGATATAACGCTACTGAAAATAAATATGCAAAGCTCATCAGCTTTATCGCCGGCAGGAGACTGATCACCCTCGCCTGCCTTCTTTTCTTCTTCGCCGCCACCTGGGGCGTAAGCGCAATCCTGCCTTCAGGGTTCATTCCTACGGAAGATCAGGGCATGATCTATGTAAACGTAACCACCCCTCCGGGCGCCACCGTAGAGCGTACCGAAGCCATACTGGACCAGGTACAGGCCATTGCCGCCGAACTGGGCGAAGTGGAATCCGTATCCACCCTGGCAGGTTACAGCCTGGTAAATGAAGTGGCCGGCGCTTCCTATGGTATGGGCATGGTAAACCTGAAATCATGGGATGAGCGCAAAGCCTCCGTACAGGATATCATTGAAATCTTACAAAAGAAAACAGCTGTTATTGCAGATGCCAGCATCGAATTTTTCCCGCCGCCTACCGTTCCCGGATTCGGTAACTCCAGCGGGTTTGAATTACGCCTGCTCGACCGGAGCGGTACCGGCGATTTGCGGCAAACGGCGCAGGTAACCAACCAGTTCATTGACGCACTGAAAAAACGGCCGGAAATAGGCAGCGCCTTCACCAGCTTTGACGCGGAGTTCCCGCAATACCTGATCCATGTAGACCAGGCCATGGCAGCCAAAAAAGGCGTGAGCATAGAAAATGCTATGAGCAACCTGCAAACGCTGATGGGTAGCTTCTATGCGTCTAACTTCATCCGCTTCGGGCAAATGTATAAGGTAATGGTACAGGCGGATCCATCCTACCGTACCAAACCCGACGACCTCCTGCGCCTCTACGTAAAAAACGACCGCGGTGAAATGGTATCCTATTCCGACTTCGTGAAACTGGAACGTGTATACGGGCCGGAACAACTAACGCGGTACAATATGTATACCGCCGCCATGATCAACGGCGACGCGAAACCAGGGTTCAGCAGCAGCCAGGCCATTGCCGCCGTGCAGGAAACAGCCGCCAAAGAACTTCCCAGGGGATACAGCTATGAATGGAGCGGTATGACGAGAGAGCAGATCCTTTCCGGCAACCAGGCTATCTACATTTTTATCATCGTACTGGTATTTGTGTACCTGTTGCTGGCTGCCCAGTATGAGAGCTTCCTGCTGCCGCTGCCGGTGCTGTTGTCGCTGCCCGCCGGGATTTTCGGCGCCTTCCTTTCCCTGAAAGTATTGGGCCTTGAAAACAACATTTATGCACAGGTAGCACTGGTAATGCTGATAGGACTGTTAGGTAAAAACGCTATCCTCATCGTGGAATTTGCCATTCTGAAAAATAAACATGGCGCTACCATACTGGCGGCTGCCAAAGAAGGCGCCGTGTCCAGGCTGCGTCCTATCCTTATGACGTCATTTGCATTCATTGCAGGGTTGATACCACTGTGTATTGCCTCCGGCGCAGGCGCCATGGGCAACCGTTCCATTGGTACAGCCGCAGCCGGCGGAATGCTCATCGGAACCATTTTCGGTGTACTGATCATACCCGGATTATATGTGCTGTTTGCCTCCATGATCAGGAAAAAATCCGTTGAACTAAAAGCTTACACCAATGAATAAACGAATATATCAATACGCATTATATGCTGCAATGGCCGCTGCTACAGTGGCCTGCAGCACACAAAAGGAACTGGCGCTGCCGGAACGTATAAGCGTTCCCGTAGTTTCCGGTAACAACAGCGATACTATTTCGCTGAAAAATTTTACACAGGTATTCAATGATCCTCACCTGCGGAGCCTCATCGACACGGCGCTACGCAATAACTACGACCTGCTGTCTGCAGCACAGCGGGTAGCCACCGCCCAGGCTAACCTGATGATGGCGAAGAATGCATGGCTGCCATCGCTGAACCTTTCCCTTTCGGCCGGCGTGGATAAGTATGCAGACTATACCCTCAATGGTGTAGGTAATTTTGATACCAACCTGTCGCCCAATATCAGTAAGGATCAGCGCATTCCCGGGCCAACGCCCGAGTACTTTGCCGGACTGAGAAGCAGCTGGGAAATAGACCTGTGGGGAAAACTGAAAAGCCAGCGCCAGGCCACCTATGCCCGCTTCCTGGGCAGTGAACAGGGACGTCGTTTACTCACCACACAAATTGTGGCAGGTGTTACCGGCCTGTATTATGAACTCACTGCCATGGATAATGAGCTGGCTATTATACAACGCAATATTAAACTACAGGAAACGGCGGTGGCTACGGTGCACATTCAGAAAGCCGGTGGCCGCGCTACAGAGTTGGCGGTACAACAGTTCACTGCACAGTTGCTGAGCACACAGGCGCTGGAATATGGTGTTAAGCAGGAAATTGCCTCGCTCGAAAACCAGCTCAACGCCCTCCTGGGCAGGTTGCCACAACCCATTGAACGGAGTGCGGTAAAGGATACGCAGGCGCTGCCGGATGCCATCAAAAGAGGCATCCCGGCCAGTTTGCTCCTGCAACGCCCCGATGTACAACGCGCCGAGCTGGAACTGGCGGCCACCAAAGCCGATGTTAAAGCGGCAAGGGCTGCCTTTTTACCCGGCCTCACCATTACCCCTTATGCAGGTTTTAATGCCTTCAAAGCAGGGCTGTTGTTCCAATCGCCTGCATCCATTGCATGGGGCGCCCTTGGCAATTTAACCGCCCCCATCTTCAATAAAAAACAGATAAAGGCACAATACAATATCAGCACCGCTAATGCGTGGACGGCATTTTACGACTACCAGCAGGCCATTGTAAATGGTTACCAGGAAGTGGCTTCTGCACTCAATAAAGTAGAAAACCAGCAAGAGGCGTACTCGCTGAAAAGTAAAGAGGTGCTGGTGTTACAACAGGCCGTGTCTACAGCAAATGTGCTTTTCACAACAGGTTATGCCAATTACCTGGAAGTGATCACGGCACAGAAAAGTGTGCTGGAAGCGGAACTGGCGCTGGTAACTACCCGGCGTAATGTATACCAGGGAATGGTGTCACTGTACAGGGCATTAGGTGGTAATTAGGAGGTATAAAAAGGAGAAGGAGCGCCTGAACGCTCCTTCTCCTTTTTATTTTTTACGATGTTTAAACAACCAGGGCATAAAACCGGGTTCTACAAACATATTATCCCAGCTGTTGTGCCCTACCCCGGGGTATTCCGTATATTTTTCTTCCGCACCCAATGCCTTCAGTTTGGCATCATAAGCCCTCGAAGCTTCTACCGGCACCACTCTATCATCTCCTCCATGAAAGATCCACACCGGCACTTTTTTCGCAAAGTTACCGGCGGCCTCCACGTTACCGGCGCCACAAATAGGAAATGCAGCCGCAAAAAGATTGGGGCGTTTTGTGATTTCATAGAATGTACCCATTCCTCCAAGCGATAAACCACCAATGTATACACGTTTGGCATCTATTTTCCCGCTTGCCACAATGCTATCCAGCAACTGGTTGAGCAAAGCAGTGGGAGGAGTGGGATCGCCATTCAGCGGAAAATCTGCCTGGATTACTTTACCGGTGCTGTCGCGCACAAATTTCATGGGCGCCCAGGTTTGATTATCAGGGCACTGCGGGAAAAGTACAAATGCGGGGTAGTTGGCGCGTATCGTATCACGCAGGAACATGGCGCCTCCGTGCAGGAGCTGCGCCTCGTTGTCATGGCCTCTTTCACCGGACCCATGCAGGAAAACGATCAGCGGGTATTTCTTATGACGATTATAGTTAGCCGGCAACAGGAGGCGGTACCGCAGGGTATCACCTTTACGGCTAAACGATTCTTTACTGTATTGGGAAAGGCTATCCTGTGCAGTGGCTGCCAGGCCGCCAGAAAGCAAACAGGCAATGAGGAGTATTTTCAGGTAACGCATAACGGGGAAATTTATACCTAATATACTACCTCAAAGTCAGTATTTCAGGGTAAAATGTTGTTTCACCTTAAAATCCTTCCTGAAAAATACCAGCCCGATAAAAAACAGGTCGATGGTCATGGTTACCTGCGGATGATCCTGTATGGTATGCCAGGCGGCCTCCATATCCGGGGTCCAGTGGATATCGTCGAAGATAAAAACAGAATACTCATCCGCAAATTGCAGGCACTGCTCAAAATAAGCCAGTGTGGGCTCTTTGCGGTGATTGCCATCTATATAAACCCAGTCGGGCAACTGCATTTGCTTTAATACATCCGGCAATACGGTGTCGAAGTTGCCGGTGATCTGCGTGATGTTTTTTATATGCAGCGCTTCAAAATTTTTAGCAGCCCTGGCTGCTATATTAGGGCAGCCTTCAATAGTATAAATACGGGCCTGCGGGGCGGCCTTTGCCATATATGCCGTAGAAAGTCCCATAGAAGTACCCAGTTCGAGGATACGGGCCGGCTGAAGATATTGTATCAGCCGGTAAAATAACTGCCCGAATTTGGGCTGTTTTGCGGCATAGCGGGTGATATCCCGTACGCGGCGCTCATTACCGGCCGATATCAGTGATCCCGCACCCAGGTCGGTTACCTGTAGTGTTTCATTACTTTTCAGGAGTTGTTTCCGCAACTGTTCTATTTCCCGGAAAGCAGGATGCTGTTTTTTATCCAGCAACACATCTTCTATCAATGAAAATACAAAGGGAGAATGTACATCATGACGATTGCCCGAGGTAAAATAATACTTCAGGTATTTTCCGGCTAAATTATACTGTTGCGCTAAACCCACTGGCTGAATTATTTTTTAATAGATCTTTCCTTTTACGATGCCCCACATATGCAAACGATGCTGCAGGGATACCCTCAATACGCCGAGGCCGTAAATGGCGCTGCGTTTGAAGTTGATACTGGAGGCCTCGTCGAAGTACTTGGTAGGACAGGTAATCTCTGCAATATCGTATCCTTTCATAAATATCTGGGAAACCATTTCATTATCAAACACAAAATCGTCATTATCAGCCATATAGTTGATATTACGCAATACCTCTGATGAAAATGTCCGGTAACCGGTGTGGTACTCACTCAGCTTCTGACCGATCAGGATGTTTTGTGTCAATGTTAAGAAACGATTAAATATGTATTTATACATCGGCATTCCCCCTTTCAGGGCGCCTTTTCCCAGGATCCTGGACCCGAAAACCACCGGGTATACATCATTGGCGATAATACTGCACATAGCAGTAATGAGCTTGGGCGTATACTGGTAATCGGGGTGCAGCATCACCACAATATCGGCTCCCAGCTCCAGCGCCTTGTTGTAACAGGATTTCTGGTTACCTCCGTAACCTTTGTTTTTATCATGACGGATCAGGTGCTGAATCCCCAGATGCTTCCCCACTTCAAGGGTATCGTCTCTGCTGGCATCGTCTACCAGTACCACGTCGTCAACTATGTCAAAAGGGATTTCCCGGAATGTTTTTTCCAGTGTAAGTGCTGCGTTGTAGGCCGGTAATACAACCACTATCTTTTTGTTGTTAAGCATGAAAGTGGATCAAATTTGGCAGCAAAGGTAACTTACCTGCTGATAATTCAAAATATATCAGGGAAATGCCCCGCTGATGCCACCTATCATGATTTAATTTTAACTGTTATTAATTATTTATCTTTGCGTGATGACGTTTTTGGCATCATATTTTCTTAAATTTTTGTTAACAAAAAGCAAAAACAACATGTTAAAACACCTACCAACGGAAATGAGGCATAACAAACGCTTGACCAGCAAGCCCGATGAGTCATTACCGTTAGTACACCTGGCCCAGAGATTCCTGACCGCCGGATGGATAAAAGTGCTACCAGCCCCCCTTGTTTTACTTTTTACTTTCCAGACAGCTTACGCACAGGACCCGGAACTGAAAAGTACCACCTCGCCTGTGATCAAAACCCAGGATACTACTATCCGCAAACTGATGGAAGATGTACAACGGATCACCGACAATGACAAACAAAACTCTACTGCAATACAAGCCCTTTTACAGGGAAAGGAAATAGATAACATCACCAAATACGAGCTGATAAAGAACAATATCATCAATGCCAGTGAAACGTATTACCTGCTTAACAAAAAGATCATCGATCTGAAGTCGCGTACTACTACCAATAACCTCGATGTTTTCATTACCTCCCTGAATAACCCTGAAAGTAAAGCGTTAGGGTTTTCACTGAGCGACCGCATCGTGGAACTGGTGGAAAAGATCATCCTGAAAAATAAGGGCGATAAAAGTGAGAAGAACTCCAAAATTGTGGAGTCTACAAAATCGATCATCAACAGCCCTATTTTCCAGAGCTTCACTTCCCTCACGCCACCGCTGGCTATTGCCAACTCTGTGATGAACTTTCTTCACAGCGTAAGTGTGAATAACAAACAGATCAATCAGAAATCATTACAGGAATTTGAAAAAGAGCTGAATAAATATGTAGTGTATTACACCGCATTAAATGATGCTAACCAGAAATTCGAATATGGGCTGAACTGTAATAAAGACCAGCTAAGCCTGCTGCAGGATAACCTGTTTGATCATCTTTCATTTACCGCCACCTCTCTTAAATTCCCTGCTCCGCAGAAAGGAAACCAGGGTTTGAGCCAAACGATGAACGAATACTTCTTTGATTTCAAGAAGGAAAAAGTAGTGGATTACTTTGCCAAACTGGAAGAGAAATATACCAAAGGCAAACGGATCGATTACGAATCCCTGCTGCGTGAAAACTCTTCCCTGAAAGAAGTAAATAACCAGCTGGAAGAC
>NZ_DATMTE010000671.1:0-1747 GCF_035564935.1 Chitinophaga sp.
CCCCTTGATCCCATATATAAAAAGCCGCTACAATTTGTAGCGGCTATAAAGAATCAATTAATATCATTCGCCAGCCACCCGTTAACGGCAGCTGCACTGCTGCTGATAAAAGGGCAGATTTCCGCTATGAAAGACTTTCCCGTTTTAAAATACGCAATGGAAATAACGTGCAGCTCATTCTTCAGTGTATGCTCATCTGTATATGGGCTTTCCAGGAATTGCTGATAATGTGCATCCTCCTCCAGGCATTTTTCAATGGACTGTACGTAATATAAATGGGCAGTGGTAGCATCTGCGGCAAGAAGCATCGCTTCTATTTCCGCCAGGTAAGCTCCCTGGAGGTTATAGATCAATTGTGCAAAACCTCCCTGTACCACGTGGTAATTGAAAAGATCTGCCAGTAAAACAAACTGCACTGCCTGGGGATAATCGGTGGTATGTGTACCGGACTTAATGGCGTTACGGATTTGGTCATTTAATTCACTCAGCAGGATATCGCAGTTTTCTTGCATGGGTAGTAATTATTTTCATGAGGTGTTCTTCTCTAATATCAGCATAAAATGGATAGAAGGACTGGAAAACAAAAGAGGGAATGGATTTTTTCCGTTCTCTCTGATCCAGTTGCCAACCAGGATCCAAACCTGGACAAACAGCACCAAAATCTGTAGTACAGGCATTGTTTTACCGGGTTGCAAATGTAATTTTTCGCTAAATAAAATAATTATCTTTTTTTCCTGATAGACAATGCTGCAATACCTACTGCTACAGCGTCTTCCAGGCCACCCACGGCTGCATCTTTTATTTTCAATTTCCTGCCGGTGGCTTTACGCAAATAAAAGAATGCATACGCTGCAGCCACCGCTGCCACTCCGCCAATCAATGCGCCTTTCCAGGCCTTGCCTCCTTTGGCCTGGTATAAAGTAGCCCCAGCCAACGCGCCGGACAAGGCCCTCCCCGTGATACCGGTAGCGGCTATACGATTTCCAATACCGGGCGCTTTGTCCACTACCAGCTCACCAGCTGCCATAGTTTGCAGGTAACGGGAAGTTCCCGTTTTCTGCATAAAACCCAAAGGCGATTTACGCAGCCTATCCGACGGTTGTTGGCTAACAAAATAACTGGCAAAAGCAGGGCCCATAGCGCTGCGCATCCCGGTAACCATACCCAGGCCAATAGCCCGGCAAATAGTAGGTATCATAGCTTTTTTCATACTGCTGCCGCCACAATCTTTATGCCATGCATACCCTCTTTGCTTCTGCTTGCTATCCGGCAATAACTACTTCACCGGCGCCGCCGATAAACGTTGATGGTCTTTTTCCAGCTGCGCCTTCAGCTGCTCATAATCCACTTCCTGCACCGCTTTATTACCATTGATAGCTAATACCGCTGCGGTAGCAGCACTTTGCCCCAGGATCATAAACACCGGTTCCATCCGGATAGAGCCATAGGCAATATGTGAGGCGGAAACGCATACCGGTACCAGCAAATTACTGCACTCCTGCTGTTGCGGAAGTATAGACCCATAAGACACCTGGTAAGGTTCTTTTATGTCCACGCCTATGTCGCCTTCATTCTGCACATAACCGTCTTTTTTCACATATCGTTGCGCATTATGCGCATCCAGTGTGTAAGAACCCATACCAATAGATTGTGGCACCGGAGTTTCTCCAAGCACGGATTGCTGGGTCATAACATGCACGCCTTTCATGCGTCTTGCTTCGCGTACATACAACTGGTGCGGCCAGTT
>NZ_DATMTE010000672.1:0-5186 GCF_035564935.1 Chitinophaga sp.
AAAAAGCAGCACCTCCCCCGTTTTAAACCTTTCTATCTTTTTCAAGGTCAAAGGAAAGGAAAACCATAAACACATGAAAGCGATAGGAAAATTTTGTTTGGCCGGCCTTTTCATCATATTCTTAACCTCGTCAGCCACATACGCCCAGGTTAGTTTAAGCGTGGGTATATCCGTGCATACCGCACCACCTCCGTTACCTGTTTATACCCAACCGCCATGCCCCGCTGATGGGTATCTCTGGACACCAGGCTATTGGGCCTATGGCCCCAACGGATATTATTGGGTGCCAGGCGTATGGGTGCGGCCGCCGCAACCAGGCTTTTTATGGACCCCTGCCTATTGGGGTTTTGAAGGAGGTGTGTATGGCTTCCATGCCGGCTACTGGGGACCTCACATCGGGTTCTACGGAGGCATCAACTACGGTTACGGCTATAGTGGCTCCGGATATGCAGGTGGCAGATGGAGCGGCGGCAGGTTCCAGTATAACTCCGCCGTTAACAATGTGAACACCAGCATTATTCATAACACCTACGTTAACAACACCGTTATTAATAACACCAGGGTGACTAACCGCAGCAGCTTTAACGGCGCGGGCGGCGTTAATGCACGACCTAATCAACAGGAATTATCAGCTATGCGCGAGCGTCATCAGCAAGCAACGGCCATGCAAACCAATCATCAGCAAATGATGAGCAGAGACAGGCATCAGCTGGCGAGTGTGAACCATGGGAGCCCTGTTGCGGTGCGACATTTCAATAACAATGGAGCCGGCCATGCGGAACGGTCTTCTGTTCAACAGGTACACCGGCCAATGGCCATGCAGCATGCAGAACGGTCTTCTGCTCAACAGGCACACCGGCCGATGGCCATGCAGCAAAATGTTCATCATGATAGCCGGCCGGCTTTTCAAAGCAGACCACGCGGAAATGGTGGTTTTGGCGGACGCGGAGAGATACAGCGGGGCGGGCATTCGGAAGGCAGGCCTGGAGGGCATAGAAGAGGGTGAGGAAGTATCATGATATCGTAAGGTAGCTGAGCAGCAGTTATATGAACGACCACTAAAACGTGATGGAGGCACTAGCGTTGAAGTCTTTTTAGCCGGCAGCCATAAGCAGAAGTATCATATTAACCCGCTAGTATATGGAAATTTAAATGTCAAGGCGGAATTATCCAAACCCATAAGAGAAGGGAAAATATACGCTTCGCAATGGGTTATTAAAACTTTATGCTAAAACTAAACATCAGGCTATTGCATACATGTAAAAGTCATCGTTGTGTGATTAAAAAGAAATATAATACTAATAAAAGAAGGTGTACCATCTCCGGTACACCTTCTTCATCTTCCCCAAAAAAATCCTACTTCTTCCCCACCAACTCCTCAATCTTATTATACAACTCCGCTCCTTTCAAGCCACGTGCAATCACCCTACCCTGTTCATCGAGCAGGAAGTTGTCCGGAATCCCCTGTATACCAAAGAACTTCGCTACGGGTTCATCCCATTTCTGCAAACCGGAAACATGATGCCAGGGCATGCCATCCTTGATAATAGCGGCTTTCCAGCGACTGGCATTATCATCCAGCGATACGCTGATGATGTCAAAACCTTTTTCATGGAATGCGTTAAATGCTTTTACTACGTTAGGATTTTCCGCACGGCAGGGCGAGCACCAGCTGGCCCAGAAATCAACCAGCGTTACTTTGGCATGTTGTACCACATCGTTTAAGTGTACTTCTTTACGCGCAGTATCCAGCGAGGTAAAGGAAGGCATTACTACGCCAGTAAGTGTTTTCTTTGCTGTTTCCAGTCGGCTGGCAAAATCTTTCCCCAATGGCGTTTGCTTTACTGCGGGCGATAGCTTTTCAAACAACGGCGCCGTTTTCTGAAACTGCATGGTGTTGCCGGCTATCAGATTCAGTGCTTCGAGCGATATAAATGAAGCCGGATGCGCTTTAATAAACCGGGTACGCACCGCTTCCATGGAATCAATACAGGCCCGGTATTCTTTTTCCAGCGCCGCAAATGCAGGCGTTTTACGTTGATCCACTGGCGTAGCCATTGCTTCCATTCTGATAGCGATCAGGCGTTTAAACGCAGGAGCAATGGCGTTCTCCAGCTCCCGGTAGTCGGCATTCACACTCCCTGAAGTGATGGTACTGTTACGAAGCGAATCTTTTGCACGGAGTACAATGTTGCCTTCTTCCAGGTAGAACCGGTAGTTGTCACGGATCTCCGTTCGCTTAATGGGCTTCTGCAGGGAGATGTATGTTAATACCGGCTGGCTGATAGTTCCACTGAATTGAAAGCGTCCATCTATCGCCACTGTGGAATCCGCCATTTGTTTATTGTCTGTAAGATAATGGATGAATACAGAGTCTTTCCCCTTCCATTCCTTTATTTCTCCTTTCAGGAGAAAAGAATGCTGTTGGGCTATTGCGAAACCGGGGAATAATATTAAAGCGCTTAAAATATTTTTCATAAGATGTTTCTTTAGTTGATTACTCATAACCTTCGTTCTGTGTAAGATTCGGATTCTTCTGCCTGTCGTCTAAAGGAATGGGGAGCAGGATGGCTTCTTTACGCCACCGCGGTTTCCG
This sequence comes from Chitinophaga sp., assembly GCF_035564935.1. Taxonomy (GTDB): domain Bacteria; phylum Bacteroidota; class Bacteroidia; order Chitinophagales; family Chitinophagaceae; genus Chitinophaga. The sequence continues at coordinate 2,597 of NZ_DATMTE010000672.1, forward strand.
TACGCTGTACAGTGCATCCGCCTGCCCGGTACGTTTCACATCAAACCAGCGATGTCCCTGTTCACCAAACAGTTCTGTCATCCTTTCCTTATAGATCAGCTGTAACAAAGCATCCTTTGCAATGCCCGGGTTTACGTTTGCCACTACGGGAAGGCCTGCACGTTTACGTATTACATCTATATCGGCAATGGCGTCTGCCAGCTTGTTCTGCTGCGCCCTGGCTTCTGCGCGGATCAGGTATTGCTCTGCCAGGCGGAACATCACCACAGCTTCGCCGATACCGCTATCTATCGCTTTGTATTTATAATAAGCCGTATCGCCATTGGATGCCTGCAGTGTCCACGAAGCAAGGCGCTGATCCCCTGTTTCAAATGCTTTTGCCAGCCAGGTGGTGAAGCGGTAATTGGGATTGGTGGCCTTGCCTGTCATGCGGCCGCCTTCTATGGTGTAGATATTGGTACCTGCATTGGCAAACTGGAAGATGGCTTCCTTTGATGTAAGCAGGAATACGTTATTCAGTGATTCCATAGTATAAGGACCGGCGCCTATTACGGCAGTGGCCTGTTTTTCGGCTTCCACCCAGTTTTTACGATACAACTGTACCCTGGCCAGCAAGGCGGTGGCGGTCCATTTGTTGACGCGGATCCGCTTACCTGCAGCTGTATATGCGGCGCCTGCGTTTTCCTGTGCATAGGCCAGGTCGCTCAGTATAAGCTCATATACCTTATCTGCCGGAGTGCGTGGCAGCAGGGCGTTCACGCGGTAGTCGGATGTTACCGGCATAGGCACGTCGCCAAATGAATTGACTAAATAAAAGTAGCAATAGGCACGGAGAAAATGTGCTTCTCCCAGCAACTGCTGTTTCACGGGAGCGCTCACACCAGGCGCTCCTTTTACATTTTCCAGCAATACATTTACCTGGTACAGGGTGTTATACAAACCTGTCCATATAGCGCTTACACCACTGGAACCTGCAGTAAGGTTATTGTCTGCAAACGCCTGGTTATCGTCGTTGTAGGAAACGGATTTCAGTTCATCGGAGGCAAGGCCCAGGCAGGAAGAGAACACCCCGCTGAAAGGGCCGCTGCCCAATACATTCTGGGTACTGGCATAAATACCCCGCATCGAGGAATTTGCTTTTTCATCATCGGCAAAAGCGGCGGCGGTGCTTATCTGGCTGTTGGGAAGTGCTACGTCTACAAACTTGTTGCATGAAGTGCCCAGCATCAGCGCGGCCAGTAAAAATTTATAGGAAGAATTGATGTTCATGTTATTCGCTGTTAAAATGATTTTAGAAACCTACCTGTACACCAGCGGTGATAGTACGTAACGGCGGTAGCCTGTTCAACCATGCTGTTTCAGGATCTACCACTTTCATGGGCGTCCAGGTGAGGAGGTTCTGGGCAAGACCGTATACTCTTAAACTGCTGATCTTCGCTTTCTTCAGCCATGCTGAAGGCAGATCATAGGAAAGAGAAATATTTTTCAGACGCAGGAAGGAAGCGTTGCCGTAACGGAGATCGGAATAGTAGGCGGCGTTCCAGCCGGACAGGGAGTTAGACGCCCCGCTGTTAGCCGTTACCAGTTTCTGAAAAGCAGCGTCATCACCAGGTTGCTTCCATGTATCCAGCGCGATATAAGGCAGGTTCTGCATACCGCCCGCAGGCATATAAGTAAATCCGGATGTCATATACGACATCCAGTTCACGCCTGTTTGTTTGGTAAACTGTAAAAGGAAATCGAGGGTAACGCGTTTAAAACGGATGGTGTTGGTCATACCACCATAAGATTGCGGATCGGTATCAAACACCGGCTGCAGATCGCCTCCCTTGGTGCTGGCGGTTACCTGGAAGGTACCGTTCTTGTTAAGATCTTCTACCGTATACAAACCGGTGTTGGGATCAATGCCGGCATATTTGGCAATGTACACCAGGTTCAGCGACCGGCCTATCTGGTAGGAAGAAGCATAAGAAGTTTGATCCAGTCCGTCGAAACGCAGCAATTTATTATCAGGAACCGTGAGATTGAAATGGGTAACCCATTCAAAGTTCTTAGTGCGGATATTATTGCTGGTAAACGTAAATTCAAACCCGCTGTTCTGTACCAGTACACCGGCAAGATTAGCGGTGATAGTGCCGAAGCCGGTAGTACCGGGCAAGGGGTACTGTACCAGCGGATCGCTGGACCGGTTACGGTACCACGCTGCCGAAAACAGGATCCTGTCTTTCAGAAAACCTGTTTCCAGCGCTACTTCCAGTTTCAGGTTCTTTTCCCAGTGCAGGTCGGGCTTAAATAAGGCGGAAGGAGTAAAAGCAGTTTGATTATCGTATGTGGGATAAAAAATATAGGAAGTATAAGCATCCAGGTATTTATAATCCCCGATCTTATCGTTACCGGTAATACCATAACTGGCACGCAGTTTCGCAAAGCTGACTGCCGGGAGCGCCTGCATGAATGGTTCGCTGGAAACGAGCCATGCACCCCCTACCGCACCAAAATTGGAGAAACGGAAGTTAGGTCCGAAACGGCTGGAGCCATCCCTCCTGCCGGAAAAGTTCAGGATATATTTATCATCATAATTATAATTAAC
>NZ_DATMTE010000673.1:0-17227 GCF_035564935.1 Chitinophaga sp.
CTGGGTAATTCCCAATATGAAGCCACCGGTGTATCGCGGGGTTTGGTTCCCGCTTGGATATGATTAAATCATGATGATTAATTGATAATAAATGTAAGAATAACATGAAGAAAATTATCCCATACATACCTTTCATTACAATAACAGTGTTAATGGAATATAGCATTTATACTGTAGCGACAAGCAATATCGTTTTCTCTATTAAACATTATAATTCCAATACAGCTTAAGCCAACAAAAAAAAGTGCCGCAGACCAAACTCCTGCGGCACCCTATAAAAGCTATCACCTCTGAATCAATACCCTGGATTCTGCACCAGCTCCGGTGCATTCCTATCAATCTCAGTTTGAGGGATAGGCCAGAACTCATAGTTAGCTTTATATTTCGTTTTCACGGCAGGCTGTAATGGATTAGGTACAAACCCATCCAGCTTCTGTACGGCAATGCCCCATCTTCTCAGGTCAAAATAGCGGATTCCTTCAAGGGCAAATTCCACGCGTCTTTCATGCCTGATACGGGTGCGCATATCGGTTTGCGATAGTCCGGCGGGGAGGTCGGGCATATTGCTGCGGTTCCTCACTTGTTTGATAGCGGTATAAACGGAAGCATCCGGACCAACGGCTTCATTCTGTGCCTCGGCGTACATGAGCAGGATATCGGCGTAGCGGAGCAGCACAAAATCATTGTCGTCGATGGTGCCGTAGTCCGGATCAACCAGGGAGGGATCCAGCCACTTTTTTACGGCGTAGTAGCCGGCTGTCCAGCTGTCTTTGCCGGGAGTGGCTATTGCCAGCGCGCCGGTGAAGGGCCATCCCTGGGCTTTGGTATCGCCGGGGAAGAAGAAGGTGAGGCGCATGCGCGGATCCCGGTTCTCAAAAGGTTTACCTTTTACATACACGGCTGAAGAGGCAGTGTCTTTACCATCTGAGGCTTCGTATTCGTTGATCAGGTCCTGTGTTCCCTGTTCTCCTTTCCAGCGTTGGAGGTTTACGGAAATAGCCACATCCTGGTGGAGCATATTCGGGCGCTGGTATTTCACGGAGAACATAATTTCTTTACTGTTACCCTGGTCAGGTTTATAGAAGTTGCCTGCGTAGCTGGCAAACAGGCTGAACTTGTTGGCGGTCATGATTTCCTTTGCCAGTGCGGCTGCTTCGGCATATTTTTTCTGGAAAAGCAGCACTCTTACTTTATAGCCCTGGGCAGTGGCTTTTACTGCATGGCCATCTGTATAGGTGGCATCGGGTAATGCAGCAATGGCGAGGTCCAGGTCTGCCAGCACCTGTTTTAATACATCGGCCCGGTCGGATTTTGGGCGGGTCGATTTGTAGTCTACCTGGAAAGGATCTTCTGTAATGATAACGGTATTGCCATAGAGCTGTGCCAGCCAGAAGTAATTAAAAGCCCGCAGGAAGTATGCTTCTCCTTTATACAGGGTCAGCTTATCTCCACTCAGTACTTTATCTACATTGGCAAGAAAAGAGTTGGCGGCTGCTATTGCCTGGTAGCAGTTTGCGTAATAAGCATATACGAAATCGCCGGATTGCGGGGTGATGCCGGAAGTAAGGGCATTAAGGCCTCCGCCATAATTATATTGACCGTAGGAATCGTCTGTGAAATTGTCCCAGGCAAAAACGGTGAACTGCGAGGTAGCATATCCTCCGCTGCTGCTGTACAGGTAATTATACAGGCCGGTGAGGGCTTTGTCGGCATCTTCGGGTGTTTTCCAGAAGAAGGAGGATGCCAGTTTATCCGGTGGTGTTACATCCAGCAAATCTTTTTTACATCCGCTGAGCAGCGTAAAGGCTGCAACTGTTATTATTAGGAGGTATTGCTGATACTTTTTCATAACTGAATCTTTTAACAGGGAAAATTAAAACTGAACCATGGCGCCAAATGTGTATGTTTTGGTTTGCGGGTAGGTAACATAGTTACCATCGCCTACACGTTCAGGATCGAGGCCGGGAAATTTGCTGATGGTAAATACGTTTTCAGCACTGAAGAACACCCGCAATGATTTTATGCTGATCCTGGAAAGCATGGCTGGCGGAAGGTTGTAACCCAGCTGTACGTTTCGGAGCCGCAGGAAGGACGCATCCTTAAGGAAATAAGTGGAAGCGTAGTTCTGCACCGGGGCGTATCCGTCGGCAACATAAATTTTTGGCATGGTGGTGCTGGGATGCTCCGGTGTCCAGCGATTCCTCCAGTCGGTGGTAGGAACAGAGCCCTGGCGGAATGGCTCTATACCCCATCCGTTTACATATATTTTTTGTCCCTGGGAGCCGTAAAGCTGGGCACTGAGATCAAAATTTTTCCAGGAAGCGCCTATGTTAAAGGCATATTGGAAAGAAGGATATTTTCCCTTGGTATAGGTTCTGTCTTTATCATCGATCACACCATCGCCATTTACATCTTTTATTTTCAGATCGCCGGGAGTGGCATCCACGGGCTGTTTGGGTGATTTGGCAATTTCATCTGCACTTTGGAAAATGCCATCCCACTGATAAAGATAGTATTCATCCAGCGGGTGACCTTCTTCACGGATAGTGGTACCGCTGATCTCCCGCTTACCAAATTCTTCCAGCACATTTTTGTAACGTTGAAAATTGGCGCCTACATACCAGGTAAAATCTTTCCCGATGCGGTCGTTGTACTGCACATTAAATTCAAATCCTTTGTTTCTCACAGCGCCGTTATTAATGATGGGCGGGTACAGTCCCAGCCACAAGGGCACCTGTGAGGTCCGCAAAATATCAAAAGTATATTTGTTGAACCAGTCGCCGGTAAAAGTAAGACGATTATCAAAAGCGGTCAGGTTAAGGCCAAAGTCCAGTACCCGTGTTGTTTCCCAGGTAAGGGTAGGGTCTATGATCTGGCTGCCGGTAAAGCCTGTGGCTATGGAAGAACCGAAAACATAGGGCCTGTTGTTGAGCGTAGACTGGTAAGGATAGGTACCAATGTTCTGGTTACCCAACTGTCCCCAGGAGGCGCGTAGTTTCAGGTCGTTGATCCATTTAACATTTTTCATGAACGATGCTTCTGAGGCACGCCAAGCACCGGAGAAGGAATAGAACAAGCCCCAGCGGGTATCGGACGGCAGCCTGGAAGTACCGTCGTACCTCACACTGGCGCCAAAAAGGTATTTGTCTTTGTAGTCATAATTGGCATTGCCATAGAAGGAGCGGATGGCCCATTTGCCGGAAGTACCGTTGTTGGTCTGGCCATCTGTTGGGCCGGCATCGAGCTCTCTCAGGAAGTTGGTAGGAAATTGCGTGCGGCTGGCATTCAGGGTATCTGCTTTATTCTGTTCCTGTTGGTAACCAGCCAGGGCCGACAGGTTATGCTCCCCGAATTTCTTCTTATAGGTAAACTGGCTGTAGTAAACAGTGTATACATTACCGTAGTTACCAACATTGAGCCCGGGTGCGCCCACATCAAGCAAGCCGGCGGGGCTCATATCGCTGAAATAGAAAGTAGGTACTGCGGGTCTGAAATCATTGTATTTATAGTTACCATAGTTCATACCTGCGCGGTTTTCCCATCTTAACCCGTCTACGATGTCCACATCGAGTGAGAGGTTGCCCTGTGCGTAGTAGTCGTTTGTACTGATCCGTACATCTTCTCCCACAATAGCTACCGGGTTCTTATTACCAAGTTCGTTGGAATAGCCCTTTTTAATCCATTTACCATCGCTGGAAGCAGGGTAGAGGGGCGACTGGGCCAGGGCAGAAAGGAACATGTCGCCGGCGCCGTTTTCAGGATACTTCCTGTCGGCATAGCGCATCTGTACATTGGTACCTATGGTCACTCTTTTATTAACGCGGGAGCTAAGGCCCAGGTCGAGTGTATATTTTTTATAATCGAAGCCAATCAATACGCCGGGTTGCGAACTGATACCCAAACCCAGGCTGTAAGTGGTGTTATCCTTGCCGCCGCTCATATTCAGGTAGTGGTTCTGCGTATAAGCTGTTTGGAAAATATCGTCCAGCCAGTTGTGGTTGGGATATTTAACACGGTCGGTGGCATTCTGGTAAAGGTCAATCTGCTGCTGGGTATAAAGAGGCGCCAGGCCTGAATTGGTCCTGGCTTCGTTCGACAGCTGCATGTATTCGGCCGAGTTTGAAATAATGTCCGGCAGTTTGGCTGCTTTCGAGATACCGAGGTTATACCCGTAGGTGAGCGAGAAGCCCGCCTTTCCTTTTTTCGTTTTCACCACAATTACGCCGTTGGCGCCGCGGGAGCCGTAGATGGCTGCAGATGCGGCATCTTTCAGCACGGAGATAGATTCTATGTCGTTTGGGTTTAAAACGGTAAGACTTCCGGGCAAACCATCTATTATCACCAGCGGATCATTGCCTGCACCACTGAAAGTGCTGATACCACGGATGCGTAATTGTATGTTTTCATTGCCTGGTTCGCCGGAACCCTGGGTAACCTGTAAGCCCGGCAACTGACCCTGCAGGAGGGAAGCGGGGTTGGTAGCTACCCGTTTATTGAGTTCTGCGCCGGAGATAGTGGCCACGGCGCTGGTTAGCTTATGTTTTTCCTGGGAGCCGTAACCAACTACCACCACTTCATTCAAACCGGATACATCTTCTTTCAGCACTATGTTGAAGGACGACTGTCCGGCAACGGGCAATTCCTGGCGCAGATACCCGATGGCAGAAATAACCAGGGTGGCATTTTCCGGTACCTGCAGGGTGAATAATCCTTCTGCTGTAGTTAGGGTGCCTGTGGTAGTGCCTTTTACCTGTACGGTAATATTGGGCATCGGGTGGCCTTTTTCGTCAACCACCTTGCCTGACACCTTTTTTGTCTGGATCCGTTCCCCGGCATTTTTAAATACCACCATGCTGTTATCGAGGATGGTGTAATGCAGCCCGGATTTGTGCGCTACTTCGTCCAGCACCGCCTTTACATCGGCTTTCTCCATTGTGAGGCTGATCCTGGGCGTTTTCTCTGTTTCATTATTGCTGTAATAAAAAGTATAGCCCGTTTTTTTCTCAAGGGAACGGAATACTTTTTCAATATCTGCGTTGACGAAGGAAACGGATATCGTGTTTTGCGAAAATCCTGCTGCAGATGCCTGGAAAAACAGCAGGAACAATACACCGGTGAATTTGAACATTAGAAATAATTTTCGTCCGTTATTAAGTAAGATAAACGTGGTTTGTTTTATTGCTTTTTTCATAACCTGGAAGGGGCTTATAAAATCAGTAAATAGGAGTGTTGTGGAGGTCCATAGCGGAAGATTCCGGCATAGCAGATCCGTTAGGGAGGATGCTCCCCGATAATAAACTTGTTCTTCATAACTTTTGATTTACTTAATTGTCACTATATCATCCTGCATGGAATAATTGAATGGTTGAATGTTCTGGAGTACTTCCAGTAGTTTTTCAATGGAAATATTATCTGCACGCCCGGAAAATCTCAACATAGCGAGCTGTTGATCCTCTATAATTATTTTTACGCCGTACCAGCGTTCGAGTCTTTGTGAAAGTGAAAGCAAGGTTTCGTTGCGGAATATCAGCTGGTTGCTCATCCACGCTGTTTCCAGCACATGAACGGTATCTGCCGGTGAAATGGCCGACAATGGCTGGCGTTCAATTTTTATTTCTTCCTTGTTACCGGGTATGTTATTTTCTTTGAGATGCCTGCCGGATGTTTTGTGAAGTACCACCTTCTGGTTGGGCGTCACTTTCATCGCTTTATGCTCGCCCGGCACTGTTACTTCCACCGCTCCTGAAATCACCGACGTTTCTTCAAAGTCTTCATCTTTGTAAGACCGCACATTAAACGAGGTCCCCAGTACCCGGATATCCATTTTTTGTGCATGGATAATAAAAGGCCGGTTGGGCGCCTGTTTTATGTTGAAGTAAGCTTCCCCGCTCAGGTAAACCTCCCGCCGGGCTTTATCCAGCTTCTCCGGGTATTTTAAGGTGCTCCCGGCGTTCAGCCATATGATACTGCCATCTGGTAGCCGGATCTTTGTTTTCATGCCGGCGTCGGTGGACACTATTTTATACCGGTGCTGTTGCTGCGACAGGTAAATGAATGTAAGCGCTGCGGTAATTGCTATCATTACGGCGGCAATAGCTACCTGGTATTTATATGCATGCAGGAACTTTTTCCGGGGGCTTTCTCCGGCAGAGATAGTCCCCAGTACTTTATCCATCAGTGCATCTGTGCCTTCCTCTCCGCGGGGAGGAGGTGTTTTGTTAAAAGACAACTGATCCAGCTGCCCCGTCCGGAGCCAGTCGCCGGGATGCTGCAGTAAAAGTTCTTCCAGTTCGGCTTTTTCTTCCGTGGAAATCTCGCCGCTCCATTGCAGCGCCAGTAATTCCCATAATCGATTGGTCATTTACAGAAAGTATGATTTCAGTTGATTCCCTATTAAGACAACGCAGAAATGGAAAACAATTAAGTGTGCAGAAAAAAAAATCAGGAGTAGGAGTATTGGAGGGAAGTGCCCAGTGCAGTCCATATTTTTTTCAGGGCGAGGGTCATCTGTACATTCACGGTGGCTTTGGAAAGGTCAAGCAGGGTGGCTACCTGTTCATAAGTGAGGCCCTCTTCCTTTACAAGGATAAATACCTGGCGGCAGCGGGGTGGTAAGGAACGGATGGCGGCGTTTATTTCGTGGAGCCGTTCTTTGCTGATCATCAGGTCCTGCGGGTTCTGAGGCGCCACTTTGCTTACCTGGATCTGCCATTCATTATGATGTGTAAGGCGCCGGCCGTTGCGTTTTAAATAATTAAGCGCCGTGTTCTTTACGGCTTTGAAAAGATAATAGCGAACATCATTTGGGGCCGTTGTTTGCTGCCGTTGCTGCCATATTTTGATAAATACATCTGCCACGATCTCCTCCGCTTCGGCTTCATTACCTGCAATACTGCCGGCAAAATACGTCAGGGAAGGGGTGAACTCTTTCATCATTTGTTTAAATAATGAAAGATCTCCTGTTGGCCAAAAAGATGTATAATCCTGATTCTGATTGCTCATAATAACGACAAAACCAAGTTAACCTATCTTTTGATAGCTACAACATGCAGTATTACCCGATTTTGATATTATATTATCCATTCACAATGCCGGATGGTTTTCCTTCGATAAAACCGGTAACATGCTCAAATGCTTTTCCGAAATAAAGCTCATAGCTGTTTTTCTCCACATACCCCAGATGTGGTGTACAAATCACGTTACGCATATTCAGGTAGTCTGTCTCTGTATTGTACACGGGTTCTTCTTCATATACATCAAGACCGGCAAACCCCGGGCGGCCATTCCGCAGGCTTTGCAGCAATGCGCCTTTTTCAATGAGTTCGGCCCGGGAGGTATTAATAAGTACCGAGGAGGGTTTCATTAAAGCCAGGTCGGCCGCTTTTACAATGCCGGTAGTAGCTTCATTTAAACGCAGATGCAGGGACACCACATCTGCTTCCCGGAAGAAATCTTCTTTGATAGCGGCTTTACGGAAGCCATCCTTTACAGCGTTTTCCCCGGAGGTTTCGCTGCCCCATACCAGTACATCAGCGCCAAATGCTTTGGCATAGCCGGCTACCATTTTGCCGATTTTCCCATAGCCCCAGATGCCGATCGTTTTCCCGTGAACGGCGCTGCCGATATTGATCTGCCATTGCCCGTTTTTCATGCCTTCAATGGCCTGCGGAATTTGCCGGAGCGTGTTCATGATCAGTATCCAGGTGAGTTCTGCCGGCGCTATGGGAGAGCCAATGCCTTCGGCTACGGCAACGTTATGCCTGGTGCAGGCTGCAAGGTCCAGGTGGGAGGATACTTTCCCGGTTTGACTGATCAGCTTCAGCTGTGGCAGTTGGGAAAGCAGTGCTTCATTTATCCGGGTCCTTTCCCTGGTGAGCACTATCACTTCTACATCAGTCAGCAGCGCGGCCAGCTTGGCAGGATCCTTCTCTGTATGGTGCAATACTAAAACATCTTGTCCGGCTAATAGTTTAAAGCAGTCCAGGCTCCTGATAATATCCTGGTAATCGTCGAGGATGGCAATTTTCATATGCGCGGTTTACTTATAGTCCCAAGTTACAAATAATTGCGGTCAACCTTTGGATCACTTATTCTTCAGCAACCGGTTATTGACTATCTTCTCCAGCAGTTCTTCTTTCTGGTATTTACTGATAGGTACTTCATGTTTACCCATGTGCAATACATTGCCTTCAATAGCGCTGATATGATTGATATTAACGAGATAGGATTTATGTGGTTGCAGGAATTGCCTGGCTGGTAAGCTTTCCTGTACTGATTTCAGCGTAGCATGGGTGATCAGTTTTTTATCTCCCGTATAAATAGCTACATAATTACCCAGGGCTTCTGCAAACAGGATATCGTTGAATATTACTTTCTCCAGTTTGTTATCTGTTTTAATAAAACAATAAGGTTGTTCCTTACTGGCCTGCTGCGTGGAAAAATAGTCGAATGCCTTGTTGGCGGCTTTAAGAAAGCGATCGAATGAAATGGGTTTTATAAGATAATCCAGTACATCCAGCTCAAAGCCTTGTATGGCGTATTGTTCGTAGGCAGTGGTGAAGATCACCTTGGGCGGATTGGGATAGCTTTTCAGGAACTCAATACCGGTAATGTAAGGCATTTCAATGTCGAGGAACAAAAGGTCTACCGGTTGTTGTTTCAGCAGGGTATTGAGCTGTATGGCATCTTCACAAACAGCAGTTACATCAAGGAAGGGCGTTTTTTCGGCATAGCGCTGTAAGCCTTCCCCGGCCAGCGGTTCATCGTCGGTAATAATACAGCGTATCTTTAATTGATCCATTATCTGGTAGCCAGTTTTAATTCCGCCAGGAAACTGTTTTCCTTTACCTGGGCAGTAAATGAGTGTTTGCCGGGATACAGCAGTTCCAGTCTTCTTTTCAGGTTATCTAATCCTATTCCTCCTTTTGCCTCGAAGCTGATCTTATCCGGGATTGAATTTTCAACGTAAAAGGATATTTCGTCCCCGTGTTTTTTCAGGTAGATATGAATATGGAAATCACCCCCTACATATTTAAAGGCATTTTCCACCAGCGGCAGGAACAGCAGTGGGTACACCTGTTCGTTATGCAGGGCTTCGTCAAAAATAACTTCCAGTTGCAGGCGTCTCGACGACCTGATCTTTTGCAGGGCAATAAAGTTCTGCAGGTATTGTATTTCATTGATAACGCTCACCATTTGCTGCTGATCGTACAACTGGTAGCGCAGCAGTTCTGAAAAACGTTCTACTGTTTTTTTTGCTGCCTGCACGTCTATATCCATCTGGAAATATATGGTGTTTAGCGCATTAAACAAAAAGTGCGGATGGTATTGCGCCCGCAGGAATTTAAGCTCCGTTTGCAGCTGGTCGTTGGTTATTTTTTCCAGCTGCAGGCGGTTGTTGATATATGCCTGTAAAAAGGCATTGCTTCTTCGCACGCCATAATATATTAAGCAATACAACAGGGGGATTATGTTGATATCGATGATGTCGAACGATTGAAGCCCGTCGTCGGTGAAAGCAGCCATCGGTGTGAGCACAATATTTTGTACCACCTGGTTGATGATGAAAACATACAGCAGTTCTTTCAGGATGATCTTATAGGAGAAGCCAGACTCAATTTTTTTATCGAAATACCGGATCAGCCGGTTAAAGGCTCCGATCAGCAGGTAGCCCATCAGTATGGAGGTAGTAATTTCGATGGCGTTCAGGAACAGTGGCCGGTACCAGAATTTCATTCCTGAAACACTGTCCGTTAGCAGGCGGATGGTAAAGTATACCAGCAGTCCATATAACGGGGGAAAGAAATATTTCCAGAATATTTTCATAATAGCTGATTCGTTAGGCTATTCCCGGCTGTGCCGGTATTAGTTTTTCTTCTCTCGCAGGGTGGCTTTTTTCTTCCTTTGCCGCCGGTTTCATACCAAACAGGAAACGCATGATGGCAAAGGGCCTGATAAACAAATGGAAGATGAATATACTGATTAAAAAAGTAACGATCACGGTAAACGCATATTTCAGTCCTACGCCATCCGGCACTCCCACAAGATAGTAGGTAAGGATCACAATTACCGTTTGATGCAGGATATAGAACGGATATACCGCCTGGTTGGCATATGCCAGTATGGGACGGGGTTTGTTCAGGTATTTTTTGGCATAACCTACAATGGCCAGTACCCACATCCACGCAGTAATGCCGCCCAGCGCCATAAACAGGTAAGTAAAAGGCATGTACCTGAAATTTTCATTGAAGTTCCAGGGCTCCAGTTTATTCCAGCGCACGTAGTTGATGATGAGCAGCCCGGTGAATGCGATAGTGAGCGAAAGCCGGCGGTTCCGTTCCAGGCTGTCCATAAACAGTGGGTTGGCAATACAGATAAATCCTGCCAGCACATAAAACAACCAGTAGAAAAAATAGCCGTAGTCGTGTACCAGGTCGCCTGTTTGCGGGAACCACACCAGCGCAAAAGTGTATACCAGGGTACCGGGAATGATGAGCAGGTAAATGTATTGCCTGTTGCCGATCCAGTTTAATTTTTGGAGCAGCTTTTTCCCGTTACCGGAGATCAGCCATACAAAGAGCGGTGCAAAAAGGATGTCGTATACCAGCAGGTAAGCAATAAACCACAGGTGATGCCAGCTCATATTGCCGTGGGGGTATACGCCGGTGGTAAACATATGGGTGTAAAAGTCCGCGTAGTTGCCTTTAAAACCCTGGGTAAGACGTTCCATGTACACCTGCGGGGGAACAATAACAAGTATGCCCACCAGCAGGGGAACAAACAACCGCCTGAAGCGCAAACCAATAAACCCGCCGCCTGTATTCCGTTGCAGCATAAAATAGCTTACTGTGCCGGAAATAAAGAACAGCAGGGGCATACGGAAGCGGTGGAGAAAGTCGTTCATTTCCAGCAGGGCATTACTGGTGGCTTTATTTTTTATATGCCATCCCCATTCGGGTATATAGGGCATGGCGGAATGGAAGAACAGCACGCCAAGGATGGCAATAATGCGGAGCCAGTCTAAGTATGCCTGCCGGGAAGATGATATTGGTTGCATAGATAATGTTTTATGCAAACCTATCTTCCCGGCGGTGTTTAAGGAAAGATTTTTGACGTTTGGACAGTTTTTGGTGTTGAAAAGAAGCTGCCGGCGGCTGCCGACTCCATAACTGCATGATGCGCATGTTTGAAGCTACTGGTCGTTTAAGTAAAGTTCAATAACTTTATCACTGACAGCTGATAGTAAGGTGGAAGACGTACATCATCATGGTAGTTGCGGAGCTCTAGCCGGGTCCCGGATACCGGGAAGCTTTTTTTTCTGCTCCTGAAAAGTTTCGTGTAGTGAATAGTCAGTAAGCCGTTATCAACTTCTATACTGTTAGTGAAAGTGCGGATGAATACAAAGCGGATGATATATATTCCTAAAGGAATAAAAAAGAAATAGATAAATAACCGCATATGAAAATAAACCTCATCATCCCGCATCAGGTTCCTGAAGTAGTTGCCACCCGCTTTGATCTCCATACATTATTTCCTTTTTCTTCGGGGGTATGGATGAGTAAGAAAACGAAACGGTTAGCGTATCTTTAATAACCGGTACACTATACATTAACCGGCTGATTTTATGAGTATCGTCCTGTCGCCCGGCAATTATTTTGGGAAAGAACAGCAGGTAGGTGAGAATGCCGCTTTCCTGCTGAACATTACGGCATATCAGCCGGATGTGCAGATCGGCGTGCATTATCACCAAAATGCTTACCTGAGTTTGCTGATCAATGGCAGTTATGAAGAAGTGAGCCGGAAAACAGACCGTGTTGTTATTCCCGGTGAAGTGCTTTTTCGCCCTGCGGGATACAGCCATGCCAATCATTTCCGGTCATCCGGCGGCAGGTGCCTGAATATAGAATTTAAGTCTAACGGCTTACAGGAGCTGGAGCTGGATCATCTACTGCCAGGGGCGGCAGCGATCTATAAAACGGGTACATTCGATTACCTGTATCGCTTGTTATACGCATTTTTGCAGGATCCCAAAAGCGCGCTCCCGGAAGAACATATGATCAGCTGGCTGTTGGAATATGCGGAGGAGAAACTGCCGGAGCGTTTGCCCTGGCTGCCCAAAGTAAAGGCCATCCTGGAAAACGAATTTGATACTCATCATACCATCCGGTCGCTGGCGGCGCGGGTATTTGTACATCCCATTTACCTGGCCCGTGCCTTTAAGGAAAGGGAAGGCATTACACCGGGTGAATACCAGTTGAAGATGCGGGTAAGAAAAGCCATGACGCTGCTGTTCACCACCTCTTTGCCGGTAACCGATATTGCTTTTTCCACCGGCTTTTCAGATGCTTCCCACCTGGTAAAGTGTTTCCGGCTATTTTATAAAGCTACTCCGCATAAGTTCAGGGCGTTGCTAAAAAGTTAATCCGGTACCATTTTTTTGGTGTTCCCGGCTGTTTCTTTGTATAAAAAAGTATGCGCCGTTTGATTGTTCTTCTATATTTGTTAGTGCCCGCCTTGTTACCCGCCCAGCGAAGACTGGATTACCGGCTGCAGGTAACCACCGATCCGGCAAAGCAATCATTTTTTGTACAGGGAGGGTTTACTTTTGATACGGAAGTGACTGCGGCCGACTCTGTAGACATTGTGATCAGCAAAGGCGCAGGCCCGGTAGCACTCCGGTTGCAGGATATGGCTGCTGTAATGGATACCCTCCATAAATCTACCGGCGATATCATTTACCGCTGGCATTTCCGCTCTCCGCTGCCGGCAGGGACCCCTTTACATTTTACCTGCGCCTATGAGCGGGGCGGTGCGCCTGCCTTCCAGTTTTACCTCGACAGTACCTTTTGCATGGCAGGCGGCTACGGCGCTGCATGGTATCCGCAGGTGACCGACGGCGCAGGTAATCATACCCGCGGCACCGGCACTGTTACAGTTATCACACCTGCAGGACTGATGCCGGTAATGGCTTCCAGTACCGTTACTACTAACGGCAATACCTATACTTTTCATTATACGCAGCCCGATATCTTTTCACTTTACATCGGCCGGTACACACGGCAGGAATACAAAGGACAAAGGTCTTTTTATACCTACAGCCTCAGTAAAGGAGTAGATGGGAATGACCTGAGCCGGAAGTCCGCTGCCGTGCTGGATTACCTGTCTTCCCAATTCGGGCCGCTGAACATTCCCAACTTTTCCATCATCGAATATCCTGACTACGTGGCGGAGATCACCGGTATCGGCGGCGCCAGTATTTTAGGCGGCGTAGCTATGCCCACCGGGGCGTTGCGCCAGTTTAACTATGCGCTCTTTGGTCATGAAATAGGTCACCAGTGGTGGGGTAATAAAGTATTGGCCGCCGGAACCAGGGGGGAGTCTATGCTTTCGGAAGGACTGGCACAATACGGTTCTTTACAGGTAGTGGGTCATTTCGATAGTGCCCATGCCATGGCGTACCGGAGAACGGGGTATCCCGGTTATATCAGCGACCAGTGCGGACTGGGTTATCTCAAAAATGCAGCCGCAGGTAATGACGAACCGTTAATTGCACTTACCGGCAACAATGGGCATACTATTGGCGACAGCAAAGGTTTTCTTGCCCTGGAGCTGTTGTCCGGTATTGTGGGCAAGCAGGTTTTCCATAAAGCGCTGCGAACCATTGGCGATAAATACAGTGCCAACGGCGTTACCTGGGAGGATTTCCAGGAGGAAGTGGAAAAAGCGCATGGCGGCAGTTTGCAGTGGTTTTACCGGCAATGGTTTGAACGTACCGGGGCTCCTTCCTGGGAAAGTAACTGGCAGCAGCAACAGGATAAACTGCAGCTCAGCATTACCCAAAAAGACAGTATATACCAGCTTCCGCTGGATGTGCTGATCACCTGTAGCAACGGGGCCACAACGTTGCAACATATCACTATCCGTAACCGCAACAACCGCTTGCAGCTGCCGGTAAATGGAACTGTAACAAAGGTGCAGGTAGATCCTTATTTTAAAGTGCTTCACTGGGACGAGGCGCTCACACCGGAAGCGCTGGCCCAGGCTAAAGTAGTGCGGGTGCTGAACCTCCGCAGGGAGCAAAAGAACGACGAAGCAATGCAACTGGCACAGTTGTACCTGAAAGAAGGCTTCCCCGACGATCACTACGGGGTAGAATATACGCTGTTGTACCAGATGGGCCGTATTGCCGCCATGCAGCATAAAGACTCAGCAGCGCTGGCGTATTATCAGCGCGCCTTGCAATGTGTATCGCGTGCGCCCGACCTGCTGGCCTATACCTACTACCGGATTGCACAGCTGGCAGCCGCTCAGCATGATGATGCACTGATGCGGTGGGCCGCGGCCAATGCGGTGAAGGCCGATGGGGCAGGGGACAGATCGGAAGGCATGGAAGCAAAAGTAGCGGCACTGTTGTTGTCCGTAGTGGCGAAAACGCCGTAACCGGCGTTATAAAAAGCGCTGCCGGATCAGCTCCATAAACGCAGGTCTGAACTTTTCACTCAATGGGATCCGTTTACCGGCAATGAACAGGTGATTGTCCTGTATCTTCTCAATATGGGAGGTATTTACAATATAGGAGTTGTGCACTCTTATGAAAGGAGGCGATAGCTGTTCTGCAATATCTTTCAGGCGTTTGTAAACCAGTATTTCTTCCCGGGTAGTTACCACCCGCACATATTCTTTCTCTCCTTCAAAGTATAGCAGTTCAGAGAGTTTCACCTGTTGCAGGGTTTTACCGGTTTTTATAAAATAATAACCGGGAGATGCATCCGGAACGGCGGCTTCCCGGATACGGGAATGCATAAACGTTGTTTCTATTTTCTGCCGCGCTGCCAGGAAACGTTTGAGTGTAATGGGTTTGAGCAGGTAGTCGATTGTCTGGAAATTATAACTGGCGGCGGCATATTCCGTATAAGCGGTGGTGAACACAATTTTTGTTTCCGGTGGCAGCAGGGCCGCCAGTTCCATGCCATCGAGCCGGGGCATATTAATGTCCAGGAAAACCAGGTCGGCTTTATTACTTTTCAGGAAGTTTAACGCCTCCAGTGCGTCGTAGCATTTTGCGAGCAGGCGCCAGTCGGTGGTTTGCTGAATATGCAGTTCCAGCAGGTTTACAGCATTGGGTTCATCATCAACGATCATGCATTTCAGGCTCATAACGGTACGGATAAGAAAGCGGTGAAATAATTGCCGGACCTGCCGGTTTGCAGGGTGAAGCTGGCGCCATACAGCAGGGTAAGGCGTTTCCGGAGGTTGTCGATTCCCGATCCGCCGGGATGATTGTGTACCTGTTGCTCCGGTAAACTGTTCCGCGTTGTGAAAAGCAGCGTGTTTTCCTGTTTCACCAGCGAAATGTCAATATGGTTCTGCATGCTGGTTTTATCGATCCCGTGTTTGAAAATATTTTCTACAAAAGTCATGAGCAGCATCGGCGGAATACTGCATCCGCCGGGTACTTCGCTGGTAAATTGCAGGTCAATGCCGTGCCTGATCCGGATGCGCTCCAGGGCAATATAATTTTCCAGGAATTTTATTTCCGTGGAGATGTCTACCTGGTCTTTCGGACTTTCATCTACAAAGTACCGCATAATATCCGACAGCCTTTCAATCAGGACCGCGGTACGCGGCGCTTCCAGGTAGGCTTCATAATAAATGTTGTTCAGCGTATTAAAGAGGAAATGCGGCTGTACCTGTGATTTAAGAAGATTGAGCTCCGTTTTTGTATTCTGTAATACCAGTGCGGCTGCCTGCGCCTTCAACTCAAAGTAAACGATCGCCATTCTCATGATAAAGCTCAGTAAAAACAGCAGGGGAATGCCGCTGAGATAGCGGAGCATTATGCCGGTGGTAATGGGTTCGGGGCGGGGGGCGAACCAGGTGTTGTAGATCCAGGTGAGCAGGAAGCCCCGGGCCAGTCCTGCTGCCAGGAGGAACAACGGCACCGTAATAACGTATATCCATATACGTCCTTTCAGGTAAAACCGCGGGTACAGCCAGCTGATATTACCGTAAATAACTACGGCGTAAAAGAGGGCGTTGAACAATGAAAAAACAGCAGCCTGCCAGAAACTATCTTCCGGCAGCATGGTAAAAAACATCATTAAAAAAACAACCACCCAAAGTACCCATTGTGCTTTCGTGGCTGCCGGCATACGGCTGATCAATTGCATGGCTCTAATTTACGAAGGTTTTACACTCCTTTGCAGGGGCCGTCGTATTATTCAATAAATGCCGGCAAGGACTCAACCGGCTGGCCGGTAGTTTCAACGGATGCCCGGTTCCATCTTCAAAAACACAAACAGGCGGATTACTAAAAAGATAACGGATACGGTTGAAATCATTTTCAGGATAACCGGAAACAGGAAACCTTTACTGATCCGATCATCTTAAATCCCCTTATCAATATGCAACCCAAACGTTACCTGAGCCTTGTTGTACTGTTAATAGCCATGCTGCCCGGTTTTGCGCAAACTGACACTATTGATCAGCAACATCTCCGGCTGAATACCGCTTTCCTGAAACCCGGCGTAAAGCAATACCTTGTATATTTCCAGCTGCCTTCCCGCAGCAACTGGCTTGATCTGAGCCTGTGGGTAAGGGAAACACAGAGAACCAGCCGCGATAATGAGCCCGTGTTCCGTATCACCCAGCACTGGTACGGCAATGATACCACCCGTTATCTTACAAGCCTCTCCTATAACAGCGTGGCCGATTTCTCGCCGTTGTACCACGCTGAAACAAGAGGCGGGAAACAGAAAGCTTATCGCTGGGCTGCTGATGGGATCAGCGGCGACACTGCCACCGTGAATAATGAAGCAGCGGATTTTAAGCTGGTTTTTAACAGGCCTAATTATAACTGGAATTTAGATATCGAAACCTTCGAAATGTTGCCTTTAAAGGCCGGTAAAACCTTTGTGATCCGGTTTTATGACGCCGGACTTGAACCGCCGGCCTATGTAATATATAAAGTAACGGGGAGTGAAATGCTGCAAACGTTAAACCAAGGGGCGGTAGACTGCTGGAAATTGTTCACCGAAGGGGAGTCGCCCCGGGGGCACTACACACAAACCTTCTGGATCAGTAAAACCGGGCATGAGCTACTGAAAGAAGAAGATTTCTTTGGCGGCTATTACCGGTACAAAGTAAAACTGCCGGGGCTGGCGCCTCAACTGGAGCCGCGGTTTACAAAATTGTAGATGGCGCCGGATCTGCACCCCGGTATCCCCGG
>NZ_DATMTE010000674.1:0-2234 GCF_035564935.1 Chitinophaga sp.
ACCGGTACTCATCAAAGTAATATTTGGTAAAGCAAAACCGCAGCACGCAGCTACTACTGCCGAACCGGAAAAAACTGATTCTCCAATATAATTTTTTATATCTTTAAAAGGGCCTTATAAAAAGGCCCTTTTTTTTATTCCCGTTATTATTGTCAACCAAACAAAATGAAAGCCGACAAAAGTTCCGTCTCTATTTTCAATATCGCCGTTATAGTGGCATCGCTGGGCTATTTCGTGGATATTTATGATCTCCTGCTGTTTACTATTGTAAGGGTACCAAGTTTAAAATCACTGGGAGTGCCCCAGAGTGAAATTGATGCCGGCGCTGGTATGTTGCTGATCAACATCCAGATGGTAGGATTGCTTGTAGGTGGTATTTTCTGGGGTATTATCGGAGATAAAAAAGGCCGCCTGAGCGTTTTGTTCGGTTCTATTCTCATTTACTCTGTGGCGAATATCGCCAATGGTTTTG
The DNA here is from genome assembly GCF_035564935.1 of Chitinophaga sp. Taxonomy (GTDB): domain Bacteria; phylum Bacteroidota; class Bacteroidia; order Chitinophagales; family Chitinophagaceae; genus Chitinophaga. The sequence continues at coordinate 473 of NZ_DATMTE010000674.1, forward strand.
TGCATGGTATCAATGGATATGTATTGTGGCGCTTTGTGGCTGGCTTTGGGCTGGCGGGAGAACTGGGCGCCGGTATTACACTGGTATCGGAGATCCTGCCAAAGGAAAAACGGGGGTATGGTACCATGATTGTAGCTACAGTAGGCGTTTCAGGGGCAGTAGCGGCCAACCTGATCGCAAAGCTGGTGGGCGACTGGCGGATCTGTTATTTCATTGGTGGCGGTTTGGGACTGGGTTTGCTGATCCTGCGGGTGAGTGTAATGGAATCACAGATGTTTAATGCAGTGAAAACATCTGCTGCATCCAGGGGAAGTTTTGTAGCGTTGTTCACCAACCGCGAACGATTTATTAAATACCTGAAATGTATGCTGTTAGGCACTCCTACCTGGTTTGTAGTGGGCATACTGATAGCATTCTCCAACAAGTTTGCCGCCCAGATGGGCGTAAAGGGCGCTATTAACCCGGGCGATGCTATCGCATTTTGTTATGCAGGGCTGGTATTGGGCGATTTCGCCTCCGGCCTTATCAGCCAGTTATGGCAAAGCCGCAGGAAGGTAATGCTGTTATTCCTGGTGCTTACCGGTATTATGGTAACGGTATACTTAAATCTTCATGGTGCGGAAACCTGGGTGTTTTACACGGTATGTTTTATACTTGGTTTCAGTGTTGGATTCTGGGCAATTTTTGTGACCATTGCAGCCGAAAGCTTTGGTACCAATCTAAGGGCTACCGTGGCTACTACAGTTCCGAACTTTGCGAGAGGGATGCTACCGTTGATCTCTATCTTATTTATACAGGTCCAGAAATATTTTACTTTCCTTCAAAGCGGGGCTATTGTGGCAGTGGTTTGTATCGGAGTTGCGTTGATTACGGCCTGGAAGGTGGAAGAAACGTTTGGCAAAGATCTTAACTACCTGGAAGAAATTTAATCAATGATAGCTGTCGAGCATTTTGTCCAGTAATTTATTCAGCTGGATCACTTCTTTTTCGTTTAACGACTGAAGGGTGTTATCCAGCTGCCTGATTTCATTATCAATTAATTTCAGCAGCTCCAGTCCCTTGTCGTTGATACGGACATCCACGGCGCGCCTGTCCATTTCACTGTTTTTGCGTTCCACCAGGTCTGCTTTGCGGAGTCGTTCCACAAGGCGGGATACATCGCTCATTTTATCCAGCATCCTTTCTTTCAGCACGTTGATACTTGCCGCCTGCGGGTGTTGCCCGCGAAGGATCCGCAGTATATTGAACTGTTGCATGGTAATACCATAACGCTTAAAGAATTGCTGGTGACGCGACGTTATCCAGTTACCAATGAAAATCAGGCTGATCAGGCCCCGCTGATTTTCGTTTTCAAATGTTTTCTGTGTAATCAGTTTTTCCAGGTTAGACATACATTCAGAGTTAAACCAAATTTTATGAAACTATTTAGAACTGCTTCATTTATACTGTTTTAGCCCGTTCAGGGATGGGATAAAATTACGAATAAAAGTGCGAATTTTGTCTGACTCAGGATTAAACTGATTACGCTGATTACGCTGATTTTATTTTTTGGATTTTAAGGGATTCTGGGAGATATAAGCAAATTGATATTTTACTATCTAAAAGATTAGGGAGATAAAAGCGGATTGCTTCGCTTTTATCTCCCCCAATCTTTAAAAATCCAAAAAGTAAAATCAGCGTAATCAGCGTAATCAGTTTAATCCTGAGTCAGACAAAATCCGCGTTAGGCGGTGGCAGACTGCATTTTGTCCAGTACGTCCAT
>NZ_DATMTE010000675.1:0-3964 GCF_035564935.1 Chitinophaga sp.
GCCCTGATTTTTTTACCTTTGCGCCATGCAAAACTACCTCATCAGGAATATAGCCGTGGTAAACGAAGGGCGCACCACGGTACAGGATGTATGGATCAAAGACCACCGTATTGAAAAAATAGCGCCTAATATCACTATTAACGGCAACTATACGGAAATTAACGGGGAAGGAAAACACCTGCTGCCGGGTGTTATAGACGACCAGGTACATTTCCGGGAACCTGGCTTAACCCATAAAGCCAACATTTACACCGAAGCACGCGCTGCGGTAGCCGGCGGCACCACCAGTTTTATGGAAATGCCCAATACCAAACCGGCCGCACTCACACAGGAACTGCTGGAAGATAAGTATACCATTGCCCAACATCATTCGCTGGCCAACTACTCCTTCTTTATGGGCGCCGCCAATGATAATGTGGAAGAAATACTGAAAACAAACGCCAAAAAAGAAAGTGTTTGCGGCGTAAAAATATTCATGGGATCTTCTACCGGTAATATGCTGGTGGATAATTACCTCACCCTGGAAACCGTATTCTCCAACAGTGAGCTGCTGATTGCCACCCATTGTGAAGATGAAAAGATCATCCGCGCCAATATGGAGGCCTATCAGCGGGAAAAAGGAGATCGGCTCACTGCAGCGGATCATCCGTTGATACGTAATGTGGAAGCCTGTTTTGAATCATCGCTGGTGGCTATCCAGTTTGCACAAAAACACAACGCCCGCCTGCATATACTGCACATCTCCACTGCAAGAGAACTTCAGCTGTTTGGTAACATGCTGCCACTGGCTGAAAAACGCATTACAGCAGAAGTGTGTGTTCATCATCTTCACTTCACCGCTGATGATTATGCGCAATACGGCAACCTGATCAAGTGCAACCCGGCCATTAAATCACCGGAAAACAAAACCGCGCTCTGGCAGGGCCTCCTGGACGACCGGCTGGATATCATTGCCACCGATCATGCCCCCCATACCTGGGAGGAAAAACAGCAGCCTTACCTGCAGGCTCCTTCCGGCGTTCCGCTGGTGCAACACAGCCTGCTGCTGATGCTGGAATATGTAAAGAAAGGTAACCTCTCCCTGGAAAAAGTTGTGGAGAAAATGAGCCACGCACCAGCTATCTGTTTCCAGATAAAGGAAAGAGGATTTCTGAGAGAAGGATATTATGCTGACTGTGTGATTGTAGATCTGCAGGACCAAACGAATGTAAATAAAGAGAATATTCATTATAAATGCGCCTGGAGCCCGTTTGAAGGGCATACTTTCCCCGCTGCGGTAACACATACTTTTGTAAGCGGGCACCTCGCTTATGCAAACGGCGTTTTTAATGAGAACGTATTGGGCCAGCGACTGGCTTTCAGCCGATAGCATCCTGCTTCCGTAAATGCAGCCACCCCTGCTGCATTTACGGAAATGCCGGCACAGCCTTTCAATTCTTATGGAATTTTTCTATCCTTGCATCTTCCACCGTATATTCACCAAAAAGATGCTGCATGCAACTGGACAAAACATCCTACTACGACCTGTCTATTTTTAACCGCGACGAAGAATTTTCCCTGTTCCACCGCCTTGATTTTACTACCACTGCCGGCGGCCGTGAATACCTTCGACAGCTGTACAGCAATCCTTTATCAGACATTAATACCATTAAGAACAGGCAGCGTACATTGCAATATATCCTGGAACGGGAAAGCAACTGGCCGTCTATCATCTCCAACGGAACCATTGTAGTGGTGGAAAACTATATGGATGCGCAGATTGAGCCCATTTCCAGCACCGAAGGCCTTGCCTTATACCTCCATGCAGTGCTCAATAAAACCATCTACGCGCCTGATTATGGCTATATCAAATTCTCTTTCACACAACTGGTAATATTGCTGAAGGGCTTCCGCACATTTATCAACGCTTTCAATTCCGATGAAACACCAACAGTGCTGAAAGTGTTGCTGGACAGGGCTCAGCAGTTGCTCACAAAAAAAGAATTTTATGATATTTTAAAAGCAGATGAAGAAGGTAAACTGAATTTTGTGGAGATCCTCCGTTATGATAACTACATCCGGAAGAAGCACAGAAAAGTGATCCAGGAACTGGTAACCCTTTACCAGCAATTGGATGCCTACTATGCGATGGCCAAGGCTATCAAACATTTCAACCTGCAGTTCCCTGTTTTTTCCGGCAGCAGCAGGCCGGTTATTAAGGCCACGCAACTTTATCATATTATCCTTTCCGAGCCGGTGGCGTATGATGTAAATCTTGATGAAACAGCTCATTTCATGTTCCTTACCGGCGCCAACATGGCTGGTAAAACCACTTTTATCAAGGCAGTAGGTGTGGCTGTGTTCCTGGCGCATATAGGTATGGGCGTGCCTGCGCAGGATATGGAGCTGAGTTTCTTTCATGGCATCTTCAGTAACATCCAGGTGCAGGATAATATTTTCAAGGGAGAAAGTTATTTCTACAGTGAAGTACAACGCATCAAGAATACCATCCTGCAGATCAGCAACGGCAAAAACTGGCTGGTACTGATCGATGAAATGTTCAAAGGCACTAACGTGGAAGACGCCAGGAATTGCTCCCTGGCCGTGATCCGGGGTTTCCTGCAAAGTACCAACTGCCTGTTCATCCTTTCCACGCATCTTTATGAAGTGGCCGATGAACTGATCAATGAAAAACGTATCCAGTTTAAATATTTTGAGTCGACCGTTATTGATGATGACCTTCATTTTACTTATTTACTGAAAGATGGAATTGCCAAAGAAAAGATTGGTTACCTGATCCTGAAAAGAGAGAAGGTACTGGAACTGCTTACGCAGATAAAGTAAACAGGAAGGATTTAACTGCCGGGAGCTTAACCACGTTTTCCAGCAGTTAAATGCTTATATTCGTACCTGTTAACCCAGATATCCATATGATTGTTAAAACCTACGGCAGCGCCATCCTTGGCGTAAATGCCATTACCATTACCATAGAGGTAAATGTATCTTCCAAAGGCAATAAGTTATTCATTGTTGGGCTGCCGGACAATGCCGTAAAGGAAAGCGAGCGCCGTATTGAATCCACTATACAGTGTATGGGACTACGCATGCCCAGAACGCGGACGGTAGTAAATATGGCGCCCGCCGATATCCGTAAGGCCGGTGCGGCGTATGATCTGCCCATTGCCGCCGGCATTATTGCCGCTTCCGGACAGGTATCGCCCATGCACCTGGAGCATTATGTGCTTATGGGAGAGCTATCGCTGGACGGCACTATCCAACCCGTTAAAGGTGCACTACCCATAGCCATGCAAGCATTGAAAGACGGTTTCAGGGGTTTTATACTACCCAAACAGAATGCGCTGGAAGCTGCTATGGTGGATGGTTTGAAAGTATATGGCATCTCACATATTTCCGAAGCCATTCATTTCTTAAATGACCCTGATAGCCTGGCGCCCGTTTCGGCGCGCCACGATACATTCTATTCCGCGCAAACCGATTTTGGTATTGATTTCAGTGAAGTTAAAGGCCAGCAGCAGATCAAGCGCGCCCTTGAAATTGCCGCTGCCGGCGGTCACAATGCAATATTGATAGGTCCGCCCGGAGCCGGGAAAACCATGTTAGCAAAACGGCTGCCTACCATACTACCACCGCTCACTTTACAGGAGGCGCTGGAAACCACTAAAATTCACTCTGTTGCCGGAAAGCTGCCGCAGCACACTTCACTGATCACGCATCGCCCGTTCCGTTCCCCGCATCATACCATCAGCGATGCCGCCCTGGTAGGCGGCGGCAGTATTCCCCAGCCGGGAGAGATTTCACTGGCGCATCACGGCGTGCTGTTCCTGGATGAATTGCCGGAGTTTAAACGTAAAGTGCTGGAAGTAATGCGGCAACCGGTAGAAGAGAGAAGAGTAACCATTTCCAGGGCAAGAACAGCTATCGACTTTCCGGCCAGTTTTATGTTACTGGCATCTATGAACCCTTG
>NZ_DATMTE010000676.1:0-4312 GCF_035564935.1 Chitinophaga sp.
GGCGTAGATTTAACTACTTATCAATTTTATAGTTCTTTGATGCAGCCAACTAACCTGCAGAATTATAATTTTAATGCCGCATTTCGTATTTCCTATAAATTGTTTAAGGGCCTTACAATTAGTGCCAACATGGGCTATAACCGGAATAGTACCAACGAAACTTCCATAAACCCCGGCGTGGCGCAGAACCCGATGTATATTAACAGGCAAGCCAACTTTTCTGTTAACAATTTTCAGACGATCAATATAGAACCACAAATTAATTACAACAGGAATATTGGTAAAGGTAACTTAAGCGTGTTAGTGGGTACTACTTATAAAAAAAATACCAATAATTCAACTTACACAACGGGGCAAGGGTATTCCAATGATAATTTTCTGGGGTCAATTAACGGCGCTCCTTCAGTAAGCGCTATGGATGCCTCCAACATTTACAGGTATAGTGCAGGTTTTGCCCGGTTGAATTATATCTATAACAGTGAGTTCATTCTTAATTTAACGGGCAGGCGGGATGGTTCCAGTAATTTTGGCCCGGGGCACCAGTTTGGTAATTTTGGCTCCATTGGTGCAGGTTGGATCTTTTCCGAACGGGAAGGGATTAAAAAGCTATCTCCTGTATTGAGTTATGGTAAAATATCAGGCAGCTATGGAACTTCCGGCTCCGATGGTATAAAGGCATATCAATACCAGGCACTATACGCGGGCTTCCCGCCTTATTTGCCAAATTTCCAGGGTATTAATCCAAGTTATCCGGTTAATCTTTACAATCCTGATTACAGCTGGGCATTAAAAAGATCCCTGAACATAGCCCTGGACCTTGGTCTTTTTGACAACCGTCTTTTATTTAACACTACTTATTACAGGAACCGGGAAGGCAATCAATTGGTAGATTATCCTTTACCCATACAGGTTGGTAAGTCATCAGTATTGGGGAATTTAAATGCTACTGTTCAAAACCAGGGATTTGAGTTTTCGATCAGCTCAACCAATATTAGAAAGAAGAATTTCTCCTGGAAATCCAGTTTTAATATTTCATTTAATCGTAACAAACTACTGGCGTTTCCTGACCTGGCAAGTTCTTCTTATGCGAATGTGTATGAAATTGGTGAACCAACTTCTATCATCTATGGGTATAGGTATAAGGATGTAAATCCTAAAACAGGTCTTTTTGAATTTTACGCAAAAGATGGAACCGTTACTTCCAATCCTGTATATGGCCCGGCCTCAACTGGTGGTGACCAGGTTCCGATAGGCAACCAGGAAATAAAATACATGGGCGGCTTAGGCAACACTTTCACCTGGAAGCAATTCAGCCTGTATATTTATTGCCAGTTTTCCAGCCGGAACGCGCCCAGCTACCTGGCCGAGATATATAATTCCAACCAATTGGGTTTTGCCCATAATCAACCTGTGGCGGTATTGGATAATTATTGGAAAGAAGCAGGAGATGTTAAGCAGTTACAGCGTTTGGGAAGTAGCTATAGTTCTGCCGTTGTAGGCCCTGCGCTGAGGTTTGCACAATCAAGCGGCGTTTATAGTGATGATACCTACCTGCGTGTAAAAACGGTTTCATTATCGTACCAACTGCCCGATGCCTTTTTGAGTAAAGCGCATATGAAAGGAGCAAGTGTTTTCGCAAACGCACAAAATCTACTGACGTTTACAAACTATAAAGTGGGTGATCCGGAAACTCCCGGTTCAGTGGCCACTTTTCCTGTACAACGTATCCTGGCATTTGGTTTAAATCTCAAACTTTAAGAAAATGATCATGCTTTTTGATATAAAAAAAATAATGACCGGTATGTTGATAGCAGCCGTATCATTGACATCCTGCAAGAAATTAATCACGATCCCTTCCAATCCGCCTTCATCTGTTACACAGCAACAACAGTTTGCGGATAGCGCAACAGCCATCACCGCTGTTGCCGGCGTGTATGCCTATAATACAGGTAACGGTTTTGCATATACCAGTGGACAATTAACCACTGCCTGTGGTCTTTCGGCGGATGAATTGTCATACAACAATACAGACGATGTGCAGCAATTCTTTAGCTATAACCTCACACCCCTGAACAGTGGTATTACTACCTTATGGGGATATCCTTACCAGGGTATTTACCAGGTGAATGCAGTGTTGAATGGTATTACCGGCAATGCCAATTTCTCTACAGCCTTCCGGCAGCAGATCTCGGGTGAAATGAAAGTGGTACGCGCACTGTACTATTTTAATATGGTGAACCTGTTTGGAGGCGTACCACTGGTTACTTCAATATCCTATCAGGAAACACAGCGTTTACCCAGGTCCTCCGCTGCGGACATTTATAAACAGGTGATGGCAGACCTTACAGATGCAAGCATGAAACTAACAGCCGGTTACCCATCAGCAGGACGGGCCCGCCCCAATTTATATACAGCTATCGCATTGCTTGCTAAAGTTAATTTATACCAGGGCAACTGGCAAAGCGCTTACAATGAGGCTGATTCGGTGATTAAGTCAGGTCTTTACAATCTGACGAATACACCCTTAACCGGCGTATTTCTCGAAGGCAGTGCCGAAGCCATCTGGCAGATTCCCGGAAATCAGGGTAATTATGGGGTGTCAGATGCACAGCATTTTGTTCCTAATTACCCCGGCGCTATTCCAAATTATATATTAACAGCCTCCTTGCTGGCAGCCTTTGAAACCGGAGACAAACGTTTACAGAACTGGGTTGGATCATCCACCGTAAACGGCATAACAATTTATTATCCGTATAAATATAAAAACGTGGTAGCAAGCAGTACACCTACTGAAGATCAGATGATCCTGAGATTAGCTGAGATGTATCTTATCCGCGCTGAAGCGGCTGCGCATCTGAACCACCTGACGGATGCCCTGGCGGATGTGAATATTATACGCGCCCGGGCCGGGTTAGCTGCAAGTACAGCAGATCCTGCATCGCAGGCAGCTGTATTGAATGCTGTTATGCACGAACGCCAGGTGGAGTTTTTCTGTGAATGGGCCAACCGCTGGTATGATCTGAAAAGGACGGGAAGGGCAGAAACGGTGCTTGGTGCTGTAAAGACTGGTTTTAGTGCGGATGCCCAATTATATCCTATCCCGCAGGCGCAAATACAATTAGATAACTTACTCACGCAGAATCCGGGGTATTAAAGTATTCATTTACTAACAATAATTCATTTCCAGGGTATTAATCATGCCCTGGATGGTGACTTTTATTTACAACAAATCAGCATGTCATATGAAAAGAAAGAATTTATTAAGCGGTATACTGCTTATAGGACTGTCTTCGCTCCACTTAATAGCGCTGGCCCAGAATACAATACTTTCCGGCCGGTTGAAGGGCTTAGCCGGTGCCAACGTTGAAATTAGCTACAGGAAGAACGGTATATTCAAAATTGATACTATTAAATCCGTGAACGATAATTTCACCTGGAAGGCCAATTTAAGTGAACCGCAGTTAATTGGACTGACAATAAATCATAACGGCAATTTCTTCTACGCAGAGCCGGGTCATATGAAGCTTACCGGGGTTAGAGATTCTACAGAATCCTATATCATCACCGGTTCTCCAACGCAGCAGGATGCACACCAGTTAGGGATAACCCTTGAAAAACTGACAGATCAGCAAAACCGGCTGCATGCCGGATTTAAGGATGGTGCTATAAAAGAGAAAACAGTATTAGATCAGCAACTGGCTGATCTTCAAAAGCAAAAGGAGCGTGTGATAAATCAATTTATAGCCAGTCATCCCAAAAGTTTCTACAGCCTGTGTCTTATAGAACAGCAAACCTCGTTTGGTGCTGACTACAACGAGATAAAACGCATGTACGGAGGGCTTGATAAGTCGGTAAAACAAACTGAATCAGGCAAAAAACTTGCCCATACCCTGGACCTTTTGGAGAAAAGCCGGCTGGGAAAACAGATGCCGGACTTTATGCAGCGTGATACCAGTGGAAACCCGGTACGGTTCAGCGATTTTAAAGGGAAATATGTATTGGTGGATTTTTGGGCCAGCTGGTGTGGGCCCTGCCGCGCAGAAAACCCCAATGTATTGAAGGCATACAACGCATTTAAAGACAAAGGATTTATTGTTATCGGCATTTCACTCGATGATAAAGCCGCCAACTGGAAAAAAGCGATCCGTGATGATAAAATGCCCTGGACCCAGCTATCAGATCTGAAAGGATGGAAGAATGAGGTATCTACCGATTTTGGTATAGAGTCTATTCCAAGTAACCTGCTGATTGATCCGTCCGGAAAAATTGTAGGAAAGAATCTCAGGGGCGCCATGCTGGAAGATAAACTGAA
>NZ_DATMTE010000677.1:0-4373 GCF_035564935.1 Chitinophaga sp.
ACTGATCCGCGGCATCAAAAATAAAAGATGCGTTCTGTTCCTGGGCCCCGGCGTGTTTAAAGCAAACAGGGACGATACTTCCAGCATATATCAGAAATATGCCAGCTCGCTGGCATCCAAAATGAATGGTGGCCCAACAGCGTACGATATAAATCAGCAGGAAAATCTCCACTACGTTGTGGCCAAGTACATCCAGTTTAAGAATGAACATAAGCACATAGCGCTCGTAAATCTCCTGGATGTAAAGAACGAATTTGTAGGCTTCATGCATCGGGAATTGCGCACCAATAATATTTTCAATCTGCTGGCCGACCTCCCGTTCTGCATTGTGATCAATATGAACCCCGATGATACCTTGTATAAAGCCAGCGGAGCAAAGCGAAAAGTAAAACGTGTATACTACCACCTGGCTAAGGGACAAAACACGCAGCAAGGACTGGTAGCGGCCGACTTCACCGATCATGAAACGGTATTCTATAATATTCATGGATGCGAAGAATCCAGCAATTCCCTCCTGTTGAAAGAAAAAGAACTGGTAGATTACGTATCTGCCATAAACTATGATAATACACGCTTCCCCCAGGCACTGCGCGATGAATTTGATAACAGCAAATACTACCTTTTCCTGGGGTTCGACTTCCAGCCCTGGTACATGCGGAGTATACTGGTAGCACTGGGTCTTCCCCAATTCAATGAAGGTAAGATCACCTATTCCACCACCGATATGTTTGCCCCGCCATATGTAACAGACTTCTTTGCAGATGAACTGCAGGTTCATTTTGTCCCTGAAGGCGATACATTCGCTTTCGTGGATACGCTGCACAAAGCATACAACGACAGGAACCAGCAGGTAGAAGAAATTGTAACCCCATTGCGTAAAGCTAAAGTAGCACTGCTGTATGAGCGTAACGATATTTTCTCTGAAGATGTGATAGACCAGTTGAACAACCACCTGAAAGTGTTGAGAGACGACAAATGGCTATGGGTATGGACAGAAGCCAAGATGCTGGCAGGAGGTGAAGATAAGGACGCCCTCATTAATGCAGAGTTGATGAGCTCCGATATAATTATACCTTTCGTGAGCAGCGGTTTTTATGGCGGGTATGCCAACTGGCTGGATAAAATAAAAGCTGTTACAGAGGAAAGACAACAACGCGTTTCCGTATTCTCCGTTCCGCTGAAACCATTTGATTACAAGGCTATCCGCCAGTTGCGCAGTTTTGCCTGGATCACACCAAAAATGGCCGGGATGACAAAAGATTCCTTGTCCGAACTCAGCGATGCTGACCTGGACACGTTTCTTATCTATATAACTCAACGGATCAGGGATGAAATAACCAGAATCTTTGCATTATGAGCATCACCTACAAACGATACCCGGGTATAGTGCCTTTTAAGAGAAGCGAATCTGCTTTATTTAAAGGCCGGAATACAGAACGCCAGCAACTTTTTTCGATGGTAAGAGCGAACGCGCTCTCCGTTATTTTCGGGAAGTCAGGTACCGGTAAAAGCTCCCTGATTAACGCTGGCTTATGCCCTTTACTGGAAGAAAATGAATTTCTGCCGCTGGATATACGCTTTCAATGGGCAGATAAAAATAAATCGCCACTTGAAGATGTGGCGGATTACCTTTCATCCTATGCCAACAAAAATTTGCCGCCCGAAGGTTTTGAAACCACAGATCAGCAGTGCCTGTGGTTTCTGCTGAAAACATGCAAGTTTCCATTGGGCACAGTACCTGTCCTGATTTTCGACCAGTTTGAAGAACTACTTAATATTGAAGATAAAGATCAGAAGATAAAATTTCTCACCGAACTCCGGGACCTGATCAATACCGCCATACCGGATACGATAGCTGGTAAGCTGGCCGGCATACCACCTGAAAAACGCACCCGGCAACAAGTTGACTGGTGCACCCAACCTGATTGCCGGGTGTTGATCGGTATCCGGTCCGACAGGTTTTATGAATTGAACCGGTTGGGAAATATCATTCCGCAAATCATGTGGAACCGCTTTGAACTGGGACCACTGGATCTCCATAACGCTGCAGATGCCATCAGGTTGCCGGCGCTAACGGATGAGGTGCCCAGCCCGCCGTATACTCCGCCGTACACCTATAGTGAAGACGCTTTGCAACATATCATCGGACGGCTTAGTTCCGGAAAGGATTATGTTGAAACAACCTACCTGCAGATCCTGTGCAGCGAACTGGAAGATAATCTGCTGAACGGAAAAGTAAAAGGGACAGATGAATACGGGAGAAAAAAGGTATCCCTGGAAGATGTTACCGGCAATAATGATGTTGGCAATGTACTCGATAATTTCTACAGGAACCACCTCTTAAAACTGGGAAATCCTGATGAAATAAAAACCTGCCGTTTCCTGCTGGAAGAAAACCTCCTTTTTGGCGGCAAGCGTACGCTGCTGTCGGAAGACCAGGTATTATCTTTCCTGAAAAACAACAACAGGCTGCTAAACAAACTGCAGGAGTTCCGGTTGATTAAAGGAGAATACAGGGATGAACAGAAAATGTATGAAATCAGCCATGATGTACTGATTAAATCTATCGTGAGATTGCGCGATGAAAGACGGCGCGAGGAACAGAAAAAGAAAAAAGTGAGAGATGAGCAGCGGCACAGGATGCTGATGGAGCAAAAGGAAGCAGAAATTGAAAGAGAACGGAAGCAGGGAGACCAGCTGCGAAAAGCGATCCTGCGTGCAAAGGTGGCACAAAATGAAATGCAGCTCCAGATGGCCAAAACAAAACGTATGACCAGGATTGTCTTCTTTGCTGTAGTTACCGTAGCATTACTGATCATTAGCGGACTGGTGATGTTTGTTATTGCCTCGAGGAAAAATAAAAAACTTCTCAACCTTAATTATAAAACGGCTGCGCTCTCCAATTATAACAATGGCTTCCATATGCTTGGTTACAGGCTGTGGCAGTTGGCAGGGGAAGATCCCGGAAAATTTGGAGATTCCGTACAATCCCGTCACCTCCTCGCTCCTTTCTGTGGTAAAAATGTACGGATATCCGCAAGCGGAAAATATATACTTACAAAAGACAGGGATAATATCCAGTATCAATGGGCGATTACTGATTCAGGTATTGTGAAGCTGGAACGCTTTAGTAATGATCAGACAGTGATATTTCTTCCTCAATCCGACAGGCTGGCCATCGTGGATACTGCTTATACTTTTACTACTGATTCTCCCGGGGAAAGAATACCCCTTCAGGAAAAATTTGATTTCAGCAATTCCAAACCCATTACAGGGAATGCGTACCTGGAAAGAACAACCAATGACAGTGGTACTATCTGGCACCAGTTCTATTCCCTTAAAACAGGTAAAAAATTACCTGTTCTTGCAAAGGAGGTAAAGAAGCTGGCAAAACAGGCCCGTAAGTTTGCTGCTAATGGCTTTGCCCTGAATGAACCATACTCCCATTTTGAACTGGATAGCAACAAGATCCTCATTAATTGCTCATTAGGTGCTTACCTGGCCAATCTCACGAAAGATTCGCTGTACAAGTTATCTCCCATCAGGCCAGGCTCTTTTGTGAATCAGGGCTTCTACTCACAATACCTGCCAATTGTAAATAACTCCGTGCTGACGGTTTATGATATTACCGGGCGTCCCCAAATCAAATACAGGAAACCCGGTTATTCGGCCAGGGCTATGCCGGATGGTTTTGTCGGTAATAATTCCAAACTTGTTGTACGGGATATTGATGTGCATGGGGATACTGAAAGCATGGAACTATGGTTGATCAATATGGATCAAACCATTCCAAAAAAAGTGGTGGATATCCGTATCACCAGCATGTATGTATTCCCGCAATATAATAAAATAGCCTACCTCACATCATCTAATATATGCTACCTATATGACGCAGCAACAGAAAGTATCATCAGCAAAATCCCTAATGTAAGCAATATCTATAACGTTGATGATATTCCCGATATCTTACAGATAAATAGCGGTGACAAATATCTTCTCTACAATATTGCTGAAAATAAAATACTGAAAACGGTCAGCAGGTATGACGGCAACCGCGAAGCGGCTGTTAATACATATGGAAACAGGTATATGTCCGTAAGGACAGGAGATTCACTAACAATTTATGACTTCAGAAGCAATAAGCAGCTGGCGAAATACAAGGTGGCCCAGTATGGGGAATTTCAGGGAATAGCCGCGGGCCGGCTGGTTGATTTCTACATCGCCCAAAAAGACCTCCGGTATGCCATATTCCTGGATGATAAGCTTAATAATATAGACACTTTGCAATCGTTATTCGGCAGGTACCTGAACAACGAGCTGAAAGCTTTAAGGGAATAAGCATTTCAAATCCTGCAGCATTCTACTGAAGGGTC
>NZ_DATMTE010000678.1:0-2796 GCF_035564935.1 Chitinophaga sp.
GGTCCCAGTGGGGAACGGCGCCTGCATACAGGTCCGGAATTTTACCACCCTTGCGCACTTCCACGTTTTCTTCCGGAGTTTTACCGGCGGGCACCTGGGCGGATGGGAGGTTAGGAAGCTTTACCAAGGCATCCTGCAACGCTTTTTCGGTGGCATTCAGCTCTTCATTCACCGGGCCGAGGCGGTCTTTCAATGCCGCTACCGCAGCGCGCTGCGCTTCTCCTTCCTCTTTTTTACCCTGGGCCATCAGTTTACCGATTTCTTTAGATAAACTATTTACCTGGGCCTGTGTTTCATCGTATTCGAGGGTTAATTTCTTACGCTTGTCGTCCAGCGCCAGCACTTCTTCCACTACATCCAGTTCCTTGAAATTCTTAAATGCGAGACGCTCTAAAACAAACGCTTTATTTTGACGTATAAACGGTACTTGTAACATGTTGTATGATCAGATTTTTGCAAATATATTAAAATAGCTTAACTCAGGTACTTCCCTACAATGGGCACTCTGCGCCCTACACCAAAGGCTTTGGACGATACCCGTATAATAGGGCAGAATTGATTTCTCTTGTATTCATTGGTGTTCACCATCTTTAAGGCCCGCGAAACCAAAGCGGCATCGAAGCCCTGAGCTACTATTTCACGCGGTCCCTGGCGGCGTTCTATGTACTGGTACAGGATCCTGTCGAGGATAGCATAATCCGGCAGGCTGTCGCTGTCTTTCTGATCCGGCCGCAGCTCTGCAGAAGGCGCCTTATCAATAATATTCACCGGTATGATCTCTTTCTCCCGGTTAATATATCTTGCCAGGGAATATACCTGCATCTTGTATACATCTCCCAAAACACTCAATCCGCCTGCCATATCACCATATAAGGTACCATAGCCGGTAGATAGTTCGCTTTTGTTGGATGTATTCAGCAGGATATAACCAAACTTGTTGGATAAGCCCATCAGCAGGTTACCCCGGATGCGTGACTGTGTATTTTCTTCTGCCACGTTGAAAGGCAGCCCTTTGAAATAAGGCTCCAGCGTGTCAAGGAAGGTTTCGTAAATGTTGTTGATGCGGATAATATCATGGGGATTGCCAAGGTTTTCTGACAATGTCACGGCATCATCTACAGAGTGACTGGTAGAGTAGGGAGAAGGCATGAGGATGGCCCTTACATTTTCCTTACCCAGTGCATCACAGGCAATAGCCAGTGTTACGGCGCTGTCGATACCGCCTGAAGATCCAAGGATGGCTTTTGTAAAGCCCATCTTCCCGAAATAATCCTTAATTCCCAACACCAGGGCATCGTAGATCCTGTTTATGTTGTGATCAAATACCAGTTCAGTGAGCGGGGTAAATACAGCGGGCTTCACCGGTGGCAGATCCTTACCGGTAAGCTTTTCCAGCTCTATACCACCTATTGCTTCTTCAAAATAGGGTAGCTCCTTTACAATGTTACCCTGGGCATCGTAAATAAGTGACCCGCCGTCAAACACAATCTCCGTCTGGGATCCCACGGTATTACAATAGTACATCGGGATCTTATATTTCAGTACATTGGAAAGAATGATCTCTTTGCGGTCTTCATCATGATCGTAATCAAACGGGGATGCAGACAAATTGATCATCACATCCGGTTCCTGGGCAATCAGCTGATCCATCGGGCAAACCCGGTACAGGGGGTTATCTCCCAGGTTCCAGATGTCTTCACAAATGGTTACTGCCAGCTTCTTTCCTTTAAACGGGATCACATTCCATTCGATAGACGGCTCAAAGTACCGGTACTCGTCAAATACGTCGTAAGTAGGCAACAGGGTTTTATGTACCACCTGTTTTACTTCTCCCTCATATAAAAACCAGGCGGCATTAAACAGGTCTTTCCCTTCGCGCTGGGGGTTACGGGCAGGGCCGCCCACCAGCACTGCAATATCTTTGGTATGTGCTTTTATTACGTCTATTGCATGATAGCTCTGTGCAATAAAATCTTCAAATTCCAGGAAATCGCGGGGGGGATAACCGCATACACACAACTCGGAAAATACCACCAGGTCGGCGCCCTGGGCCTTTGCCGCGTTAATGCCATCAATGATCTTTGCTATATTTTTTTCAAAATTGCCAATATGGTAATTCTGCTGTGCCAGTATAATATTCATGATAAAAAAAGATATTCAGGTAAAAATTAGAAGAATACGCCCAGCCGGAGCGCGAAGCTGTTCATATTTACCCGGCCGTCGTCCCATTTGCCATTGCGGGTTACATCCACAAAACCGTTTTGGTAGGTGATACCGGCCGTTCCGGTAAGATTGGCGCCCAGTGGATATTCTATCCCTGCACCCAATAACATCCCGATGTTGATACGGTTCATCTCTGGTAAGATATTCACCCGGTCGAAGGTTTGGTTTACAGACCCGTTTGAAGTAACTACATCTGCACGGCCGCTCACGGGGAAATCGAGATAGGTGCCGAACTGCCCCCAGAAACCAACACCGCCTTCATCGGCCGAAGCGGTTTTCAGCTTCAATGCCAGCGGGATCTCTATATAGGTGAGCTTCATATTATATTCAGCGGGATTGGCCTTATAATCGTTCAGCCCCTTACCTGCATCATATTTCAGCTTGCTGCCGCCCAGCATTACCTGGAATCCCGAAGAAAACGCGTAAGTACCGCGGTCGTTCAGGTTAAAATCGGCCATCAGGCCAAAGTTCAGTCCTGCTTTGGCGCCATTCCTGTTAACCCCCGATTCCTGCGGCTTTAAGATGGAAACCATCGGGCTCACGGTAAACCCGAGCTTTACTTTATTCCTGAAA
>NZ_DATMTE010000679.1:0-3627 GCF_035564935.1 Chitinophaga sp.
ATAATCAGAATTTTTTTTCGATAGAATTTGCAGCACTGGATTACCTCAACCCCGATAAAGTGAAGTACCAGTATATGATGGAAGGATTGGATGAAAACTGGGTGGCAGCTGATAACAGGACGCGTAAAGCCACTTATACCAATGTAGATCCGGGAAATTATGTATTTAAAGTGAGAACATCTATCATACACGATACCTGGAATGAAAAAGTATTGACAGTAAACATCCGGATCCTGCCGCCGTTCTGGAAAACGGAGATTGCCTATGTTGCTTATGTATTGCTGGTTTTAGCTATTTTATTTTACCTGAGATACCGGGGCATCAAAAGAATAAGAACACAATTTTTACAGGAGCAGGAAAAGCAGGAAGCCTTGCGTATCCGGGAACAGGAAAGAGAAGAAGCCAGGAGGCTGCACGAGCTGGATCGCCTGAAGATCAAGTTCCTGACCAATGTAAGTCATGAGTTCAGAACGCCGCTGTCGCTGATCATAGCTCCGCTCGATAAAATGATGAAAGACCCGCAACTGGCGGAACAAAATGCGCAGGTAAGCATGATTAAACGTAACGTAAAACGTTTACTGAACCTCGTAAACCAATTACTTGATTTCAGGAAGATGGAAGTGTATGACCTGAAACTGGATGCCAAACAGGGCGACATCATTCGCTTTATCAAAGAAGTATCTTTTTCTTTCATGGATATTGCCGAACAGAAGAATATCAAATTTGCGTTTGATACCGATGTGCTTTCCCTGGAAACCAGTTTTGATTATGATAAGATAGAAAGAATTTTGTTCAACCTGCTTTCCAATGCGTTTAAATTTACACCGGCAGGGGGCCATGTAGGCGTGTTTCTGAACTTCATTCCTGCTGATGCCGGCAGTAACACGGTACATCTTCGTATCAATGTAATGGATTCCGGTATTGGCATTCCACCGGAGAAAGTGGATAAAATATTTGACCGGTTCTATCAGCACGATATCCCTGCTTCCCTTATCAACCAGGGAAGTGGTATTGGTTTATCTATCACACGGGAATTTGTAAAACTGCACCAGGGTAATATCCACGTGGAATCTATTACCAATGGCGGTAGCTGTTTTATTGTAGAATTGCCGTTGCAAATAGCGCCGGCCGGCAACGAAGCGGTGGCCGAGGAAAACCGGCAGCATGCCAATCCGCAACGGGAAAAGAAGAAGCCAACTGTTTTACTGGTGGAAGATAATGACGACTTCAGGTTTTACCTGAAGGACAATTTGCAGGAACATTTTTGTTTGCTGGAAGCCGCTAATGGAAAGGAAGGATGGCAGAAGGCGCTGGCATTACATCCCGACCTGATTGTGAGCGACGTGAGTATGCCGGAAATGAATGGTCTTGAGTTATGTACAAAAATTAAACAGGATAAGAGAACCTCACATATCCCGATTATCCTGCTTACCGCACTGGTGGGAGAAGAGTACCAGATGAAAGGACTGGAAACCGGCGCCAACGACTACCTGTGCAAGCCATTCAACTTTGACATGCTGCTGTCTAAGATCAGGAACCTGCTTACTTTGCAAACTACTATCAAGAAAGTATATACGAAACAGGTAGATGTACAGGTGGCGGATATTTCCATCCAGTCGGTGGATGAAAAATTCATGGCCGCAGCGCTGGCATATGTGGAAGAAAACCTGCAGAATGCCAACCTGAGCGTAGCTGAATTGAGTAAGCACCTTTGCATCAGCCGGGTATCGCTGTATAAACGGATGCTGTTGCTTACAGGCAAAACGCCGGTCGATTTTATTCGTTCCATCCGCCTCCGGAAAGCAGCGCAGATGCTGGAAAAAAGCCAGCTGAGCATCGCGGAAATATCTTATGAAGTGGGTTTCAATACCCCGCATTATTTCACCAAATCTTTTAAAGCTCAATTCGGGGTATTACCATCTGCCTATATCCGGCAGTTTGGCAAAGATTCTCCGAAAAAGGCAGGGTAAATTATTGTTGTCATGAAAAAAATCAGGTTGTATTTCCACCTTACATTATTTTTTGTGAGCATTTTTGCATGTGCAAAACCGGCACAGTCTGAAGCAGCAGCTGCCTCACAAAACTATACATTACCTCCCGGCTCACCGGTGCAGCGTTACGGGGCGCTGCATGTATCCGGCCGCTACCTTAAAGATCAGCACAACAATACCATTACCCTGCGTGGACAAAGTTTTGGCTGGAGCACCTGGTGGCCGCAGTTCTGGAACCCGGGTGTGGTAAACTGGCTTACAGATGATTTTAAAACGGATATCGTCCGCGCCGCAATGGGGATAGATGTAAAGCCCGCTTACCTGAACGACCGTGCGCGTCAGCTTGCCTTGCTGAAGAAAGTAGTAGATGCCGCATTGGCAAAAGGCAGTTATGTAATTATCGACTGGCATTGTGAAGCATTTCACCGGGAAGAAGCAGTGGCTTTTTTTAAGGAGATGGCTAAAACGTATGGCCATCATCCGCATATCCTTTATGAGATCATCAATGAACCCAATAAAACACAAACATGGGAACAGGTGAAAGCGTATGCCGCCGCGGTAATTGCCGGCATCCGCGCATATGACCCGGATAACATTATCATTGTAGGTTGCCCGCACTGGGACCAGAAGATCCGCGAAGTGGCAGATGCGCCTTTAACCGGCTACAATAATATTATGTATACCGTTCATTTTTATGCGGCGTCTCACGGCCAATGGTTGCGGGACGATTGTGCCTATGCCCTCAGCAAAAACATCCCCGTATTTGTAACGGAGTGCAATGGTTCAGAAGCCACAGGCAGCGGGCGTATCGACTATCCGCAATGGGAGGCATGGTTCTCTTTCCTGGAAAGCAACCAGGTGAGCTGGATCAACTGGTCGGTGTCCGATAAGCCGAACGAACTATGCTCTATACTGTTGCCGGGAGCCCCTGCCAATGGCGGGTGGACGGCCAGTCAGCTTACGGAATCAGGAAAGTATATCCGTGCGAAACTGAGAGGATACAGTACGCGCAAATAACTATTTTTTCCGCGACCATAGTTTTCCTATACCAATAAACGCCAGTGACATCAGAACGAATAGTACGCCCATTATTGCAGCATTTGTCAGTGTTTGCCGGAGCCCTATACCTCCTATGTTAATAAATGGGTAAGGATAAAAATCGGAAAAAGAACCGCGGATCAATACAAATAATAAATAAATGAACGGGTACCAGAGCCAGGGAAGGAAGGATTTCCACCGGAGGGAATTTTTGTTTACAAACACGCACCAGTACAAAACAAATAATACGGGTACTATTACATGCTGTACTTCGTTTAATATTTTTTGTAACCCTTCAAATTGTGCGAGCTTGCGAAGCACTAAATTATAGATCAATGCCACGATAGTAATATATACGGCTATTGCCGTAGCCGTTCCCGTACGCGCAAAGAACCGGCCCTGGCTGCTGTTGGGTGAAATCAGCAATATTGTGCAGCAAACCGCTACCATGGCGTTGGTAAGCAAGGTGAAATAGCTGAAATAACGGATGAAATTTTCAAACCATGGCGCCTGGTTATTGCCCATAACAATAAAAAACTGCGGAATAAGTGCAAACCAGGCGAAACATGATAAGATCGCCAGGAAGATTTTTATTGAA
>NZ_DATMTE010000680.1:0-1931 GCF_035564935.1 Chitinophaga sp.
ATTTATTAAGCCGAGGTAAATAGCAATTTATAGGCTGCAACAAACAGTACTGTGGCAAGTACGTATTTTAAAGCATCCTGTTTTAGTTTTTTCGATCCGAGATAGGCTCCTAACAGGCCACCAAGGAATGCAACTGCAATATACCCCCACATATGAGCATTGAACGATACACCTTTTGTCAGCATACCCCCAAGTCCCGACAATGAATTTACGAAAATAAATGCAGCACTGATAGCTGCAGTTTGTTTTTGATCTGTCCATTTAAGCAGGATCAGAAAAGGGGAAAGGATAATTCCACCGCCAATACCAATCATGCCTGAAAGTAGTCCTACAATGCCACCAATTGCCAGTGCACCATAACTGTTGTACGGTTTGAGCTCATCTTCGGCTGGACTTCTGAAAAAGAAAAAACGAAAAATCGGAAAGAGTAGCAGTAGTCCCAGCAACCTCTTGTACAAATGATCTTCCAAGGTAATCATACCGCCTATAAATGCCATGGGAACAGAGGTGATGGCTACCATCAAAAACAAATTTCGTTTGAAATAATGACCCCTGTAATATTGTATAAAGGATGTTAAAGAAACAAAGAGGTTAAGTACCAGTGCTGTAGGTTTCATCTCCTGCGGTGCGATCCCATAGATTGCCATCAATGCTAAATAGCCACTTGCACCACCGTGCCCTACTGATGCGTAAAGAAAAGCCAGAATAAAAAGGAAAAAATAAAAAAGCTCAAATTGCATGGCGCGATTACGTTAAAAGATGGATAAAAACTTCGTCTCCAGCAGCACAACCATTGCTCTCCTCCTCGAGAATCAGCAGGCAATTGGCCTGTGCGTAGGATTGGAGGCGATAAGACTCTTGCGCGTGTAAAGGTTCAACAGTAAGTCCGTCGTATCGTGCCTTAAGGAAATGAGTTAAACCGGGCTTTTTACTATAAGCATGTGTTGTATGGGTTTTGATGGAACGTGTTCGCTCTGGAAGTTGCATGATACGCTCTAATGCAGGAGCGACGTAGAGGTAAAAACAGGTTAGGGCAGAGGACGGATTGCCGGGTAGCCCAAACACCAGCTTTTCATTTTGTGTGCCAAAAAAGAGGGGTTTTCCCGGTTTTTGTCGGATACGATGAAAACGCTGTTTAATACCGCAGTCCTTAGCCACATCCACCACGTAATCGTAGTCACCTACGCTGACACCGCCAACTAAAAGAACAATATCAGCTTCATCCAATGCATTCTCCAAAGCTGCCCGAAGTTGGCTTCTGTCATCCGGTACATGCCGACTTTCGACATGCAGTATGCCTAGCTGCTGCAGTGCGGCTTTTAGCTGATAGGAGTTAGACTCGTAAACTTCCCCATATCCAAGTATTGTACCAACAGGTTTCAGTTCATCTCCGGTTAGAATAAGTTGTATCCGTGGTGGCGCAGTAACAAGAACATCCCTGCATCCGATGCCTGCGAGATAGCCAATAGCCGCCGGGGTCAATGTTGTTCCTGTGAGCATGGCGATACTGTCTGCCAGAACTTCTGATCCTGTAGGGCGTACATTATCCCCCAACTGGAGGGCTTTATCGCTAATCCGGATTGTATTTGCGCCGCTCAAATCTACTTTTTCCTGCATCACTACCGTATCTGCACCTCGAGGCAACGGAGCTCCAGTATAAATGCGCATCGCCTGTCCCTCTGTCAATATTTTTTCAACCGTGGTACCTGCGGGAATTTTGTCTACCACAGGAAGTCCCCGATCTTTGTCGCTATATCGAATAGCGTAACCGTCCATCGATGACTGCGGAAAAGCAGGGATTGACTGCTCGGCAACGACGGTTTGGGCCAGCGTATAGCCCAAGGCTTCCGTTAAGGGAAGCCGTATTTGTTTTGGAGCAGGCAGATGATGATGGATAATATCTTTGGCCTGCTGAACACTGATAAACTGAT